>JAKZVY010000192.1:0-11128 GCA_047515825.1 Dehalococcoidia bacterium | reverse complement strand
CCCTCACCCTAGCCCTCTCCCATCAAGGGAGAGGGTACTTGAAGCGGTACTAGCAAGCGGGTTGCCCTGCCAGAGTTACCAGGTAGTGGACTCTTCGGCATAAACGTGGTCGGGCAATGTGTAGCGGATTCCTTCCTCATCGAACAACGAAGTTTCGAGCAAGGACGTGAATCTGGCGAAGTTACTGTCTTGGCGACGGCCCAGAAACAGCTTACCCAGGATGTGGTTATAGCGCTGTTGCAGCTTGAACCACGTGACAACTCCGAATGAGGAGAGGGGTGGATACATCAGTGCATCGGCAGTCTCTTGTCCGATAAGTCCGCGAGAAACGCGGTACACGTACCGGGCCAAGCTGCGGCGGGCTTGCGGCTCGGCCACCCCAGCAATCAACGGAGCCGAGTTGACCAAAGAGTGTGCCATGACAACCGATTCAATTTGGGAACTAGGCTCGCATATGAGGCCGACGTCGTAAAGTTTCAGAGCCTCTTCCGCATCGCGGAACAGGATAGTCTGAGGAATGTCCATTAAGTGACCGCTGTAGCGCCAAACGGCCATGAAGCTCGCGTACTCTTCGTCGTTGTACTCAGCGCCCAAGGTTTTCATGTGCATCAGTAATCTCGCCGAAAAGGCGGAAATGGCGTAACCCAGATGCGCCGCGCTGATCGGCGTACCCCAAGCTTCGGCGTCCCAGTCTTCTGAATTGTTCAGTAGGTATCTCAGCCGCGCGTGAACTATCCTGATACGGACCGAAAGCTTCCAACCGTCTCCATGCCTGTACATTCCTCCGGGTAGGAATATCTCCATCATGTGACGGTTGTTCTGCCCCAAACGCCTGACGCCCTGGTCACGCACCCGCCCGGTGATGAAGAAGGACTTTGCTATGTTCGTTGTAAAGCCTTCAATCAGAACGCCCGCGACGAATGCCCCCAAGATCACCTGAGAGTTCCTGTGAAACATGCATACACCCGGGGCGAACGCTGCATACTCGAGCCATTCCGGGGGAGTTTCCGCGTCTTTGAAGAACTTTCGCAGCGAGTCCGGCGCGTCCCGCAGAGCCTCCTCACCTTCCTGATTCATGGCTGATCCGATGAGTCGCCTTGACTCTTCTGAGCTGAACTCCGCAAGGTCTTCGGTCATAGCTTCGGCCAGTGGGTCTCCAGTGAGTGTGTGTGCGACGTATTTGTCCGCGATATCGGGCGCGACCGCGCGGGCCTTTTCATAACCCAACTCGTAGTCAGTCGGTATGTTCATTGGGGCTCGCACCTCCGTATCAGCTCTGATCTCGACAACATGAGCTTCATGCTTCTTGCGGTTCTACTCGCAGATCCGGAAGCCAACTCAGCCAAGATGGCAGGTACCAGTTCCCCCTGCCCAGCACCTCCATGCTGGCCGGGACCAGTACCGATCGTACAAGTGTAGCATCCAGGAACACCGCTACGGCAAGCCCGAATCCGACCTGCTGGTTGACGATGGTGTCCCCCGCGGCGAATCCACCGAACACCGCGACCATTATAAGGGCCGCGCCGGTGATCATCCCACCGGTGGACCGCAGGCCGTATGCCACCGCCTGGGCGTTGTTCCCGGTCTGATCGTAGCGTTCGCGGATGCGGCTCAGCAAGAATACGTGGTAGTCCATGGAGAGTCCGAAGAGGATGGTGAACAGGAACAGGGGAATCCAGGCGTCGATGACCTCGGCGTGCTGGAAGCCCAGCAGATCCGTGCCGACACCCTTTTGGAACACTAGCACCAGCAGTCCGTAGGTGGTGCCGACCGAGAGCAGATTCATGATGATGGCCTTGATCGGGATGACTATCGACCGGAAGGCGAGCATCAGAATGATGAAGCTGAGGCCAAGAACGAACGCGAAGACGATCGGGGTGTAAACGTCGACGATGTTGAAGAAGTCGGTCGCCTCAGCGGTTACACCGCCGACATGGACCTCCGCGGGAACCCCGTCGAAGGCGTCGGCAACATGCACTCGCGGAGAGTAGCCATCTTTTCAGTCGCGGCGCGGCTGTTGGGCTCACCCGGGAACGGAAGCGTCAGGAGTGCGAGATCGCCGGCGTCATTGACCTGCGGCGAGGGCGGGACCGGAAAGACTGTATCTTCCTGAAACGACTTCACGAGACGCGCCGTCGCCTCCTGCACCTGCGGACTGTCGATATCGCCGTCTATGACGATCTCCGCCGGACTGAGGACTCCGGCCGGAGTGACATCGCCAACGGAGAACTCCTCTTTGAGGAGGATGAACGCCTCCTTGGTCTTCGCAGCGTCTGGGAAGGTGTTGACGTCGTTTAGTCCTGTCTGGATGCCCTGAATGCCGAAGATGCCGATGTTGAAGTAGAAGAGCGTCACTAAGATCATGGGAACGCCGACGAGCAGGATGCTGACTATGGGGTATCGGGTTACGGCGCGAGTGATGGCTTCCCAGAATCCTTGCTCGGTGGCTTCAGGGCTTTTCAGCGAGAACCTTGTGAGGAAAGGGATGGTCAGTAAGTTCACCCTGGGGCCGAGCAGCGTGAGTACGGCGGGCAGCAGAGTGAGGGTCGCCGCGAGCGAGGCGAGCACCACGAGGATGGCGCCCAGGGCGAGCGACTGGTAGAAAGACACGGGGACGATGAGCAGCCCGAGAAGGGCCAGCACTACGGTGGTGCCGCTAAAAAACACCGTGCGGCCGGCGGTGTTGCCTGTATTCGCCACAGCGTCCTTCGGCTGCAGGCCGTGACCCATCTCCTCCTTGAAGCGGGACACGATCAGAAGAGAATAGTCGATGCCCACCGCAAGCCCGATCATCGTTACGAAGAAGATCAGCTCGAAGGCTTGGCCGATAACCCCCACCGCAGCCAACGCTAAGATTATGGCGACGATTGCCAGCCCCAACGGCAGAAGGGTGGCGACGACAGCCCCGAAGAGCGCCAGCAGAATGATCAGCGCGACCGGGATACCGACCCGCTCCCCCTTCTCGAGGTCTTCCGCACTCAGCTCGTTGTTCTCGAAGGCTACGCTGGCGTCTCCGCCGATGAGCACGCGAAAGTCGTCCGCGCCGTCTGCTTCTCGGACGACGTGAACGACATCCTCGACGTTTTCAGTCGCCTCTTTGACGTCGCCGGCGAGGACAAAGCTCATTATGGTGGTCCTGCGGTCGGCAGATACCAGAAGAGGGTCGTTGGTGAGGTAGTAATGTAGTCCGAGCTGGACCTTGTCGGGTCCGAGCGCAGTGACCTGGGCATGTATCGATTCGACCTTCGCTCGGAACTCGGGGTCATCGACAGTCAGAGACGGCGACTGGACTATGACCAGCTCGGCCAGCGGCTTAGGCCCTCGCAGCCTGGCCTCTAGCAGAGTGGACGCACGTTCGGACTCGTAGTTGCTGCCCAGACGGAACTCGGTAGTGGTGGCGCTTGGGAGCAGGGTTCGAATGAGAGCCAGCGCGACTATCAGGTACCACCACCCACACGCCGATGGTCACCCAGGGCCTTCGCGCGCTGATACGGGCCAGAAATTCGGTCAAGCTACAACCCCATTCATGTCAGATGGGCCAGAGTATAGCATACCATCCCCGATTGCTCAGGTGTGGAAATACCCACCAGATTGAAACAGCCTCCAGTTTGGCCCAATATCATGTTGTCCCAGTGCTGTTAGATGGTACAATCGACTTGCCACTGGCAAGACACTCGACTGCTTTGGACGGAAACCGATGCCTGATCTAGCGATTCCCGACGTCTGGAGTCTTCTGACGGCCGTAGTGGTCGGCTATCTGCTCGGCGCGCTGCCGCTGGCGGACCGTCTGAGCAGGCGCAGCGGGGTCGATATCTTCAGAACCGGCACCGGCTTGGCAGGCGCGACCAACGTGATGCGCATGGTGGGCAGGGTTCCGGCTGTCGTCGTCTTACTGGGCGACATGTCGAAGGGCATAATCACGATCTTCGTCGCCCAGCAACTTTTGGGTCTGGAAGGAGCCTGGATCGTCGTCCCGGCAGCAGCGGCGGTGATCGGACATTGGTACTCGGTATTCAGCGGGTTCAAAGGCGGCGACGGTTTCGTCGTCCTGGGTGGAATCACACTCGCTGCGTTTCCCTACGGGATCATCGGCGTAGCCTTCGCCTCTCTGGTGGCTTTGGGCGGCCAGAGGATGCGTTACACGTCTCTGCTGAACATACCGGCGGGGTACATGGTGATCATCGCGATAGCGATGTGGCGCTTCCCCGATGACGCGGAAACCGCGCTAGCGATGGGCGCCCTGGCTATGATTGTGTTCGGACACGCGGTGCTGGGTCACGCGCGCAGGCGGGGAAGGGAAGAAGAGGACGATCTGCTGAGTCGCCCCGACGTGGAGCAGGAGCGGCCCTGAGGCGCTAGTTCTCGGCGCCCTGTTCGACGACCTGGCCGAGTCGGAACAGCATCTGGGCGGCGCGCTGCCCGTCCATGATGAACACGGTCCGGGTCGCGGGCTGCCTCAGGTAGAAGTGCCCGTCGTCTCGCTGAAGGAAGCTCAGCCGGGTTGTGGGTGTAGATGCTTCCTCGCGGGTTATGATACGGAGCTCGGCGTCCGGCAGCGTGAAGTTCAGGCCCTCGGCCTCTTCCTCGCTCGCGAACCCGGACGCGATCACGACCTGAAGAGATGCCATGATGCTGTTGAACGCCATGGGATTGACTGGATTTTCGTTTCCGTCCTGATCCACGACGATCCACTCGCTGTCCTCGTTCATCCTGATTGCGAACTGCTCGTCCGGGTAGGTGAATTGCAGCTCCTGTATCTCGTTGGGCGGAACCGCGGCGATGACCGGGTTCTTCCACTGGTCTGGGTCCGGATTGAAGATGTTTCCACCAGGGCATGGGATACCGTAAGTTTCGTCGTGTCCGGCCCTTCTCACGTAGCACAGCCGGACATCGGGCTTCCACGTTCCGACGATGAACTTCTCCTGAAGCGAGCGCCGTTCCTGGAAGAAAGAGACCTCAATGGAGTCGCCCTGGACAACCCCCATCCTAGAGTGGTTTGCGGGGTTGGTAGATACGAGCTGGGCGTCGTTCAGATCGTTGACGGCCTGCCAGAAAGCTTGGAGCAGCGGCTCGAATACGAGCTGGTCGTCGACGAACCACTTCTGCTCTTCGGGCTCGCCGAGACGCAGGATATCGGTCTGAAGCCCGTCCCCCTCCACGAGTATGCGGTCGCTGGAGAACTCTGAGACCTCGACGATACCCTCTAGGACTATCTCATCTGAGCCGCCCGCGATCACGCGAAAGAGCAGTCCGGAGAGGCCGACCACGATCAACGCCATCAGGACGTACCCGAGCTGCCTGCTCTTCATTCAGCGTCCTCCCGGCTTGATTCGACGGCACGGCGGCCGTGTTGAACCCTGCGACTACTTAGTGCCTGTACCTCTATGAACAACATGCTATCAATGTCGGGTGGGTCTAAGTCGATTCCTTTGGGTGCCATGAGTTTCTTAGGTCGTACTACTTGTTGAGGCTGAAGGGTGGATACCTGTCGGTGACCAGCATGAAAGCATAGGCATGTACTCTTTCACGCCAGCGCACCGTGCCCACGGTGAACTGGAACATTGCGCTAGGGTAGCGCCCGAAGATCAGTATGGCGAACCAGGCAACTGCCGTAACGACCGATACACAGATCAACAGAGCAGATAGGATGGCGTAATGGGGAATAGAAAGGAGCCACTTGACAAGCGGCATGAATCTGTTCAATTTACCCTCGGCGTCCGGGTAGTCGACCTCCAAGGACACAGCCTGATCTTTGTCAGTTAATGGGTACTCGTCACGCAGCAGACTTTCGTAGGCGTTTAGACGTACTAAAAACCGCCGGAGTTGAAGATTGAAATCGAACCATCCTTGAGGATACTTCTTGCGGAACAGGATCATCAGTGCCGTCACGAACGACAAGCCCATCACAGCGGTTGAGACCGGGATCCCGATAAGGAAAAGTGGAATGGCCAGAATCGGGCGGAATAGCGTCGTGAGTCTATTTCTAGGGCCTTCGGGGTATTCTACATCGAACTGGACAGGGTACGTGTCTGCCTGATCGTAGCTTCTTCCTGATCTCGGGTCATCGAGTGGGAACTCGGGCCGGTGTCGGCGGACCAACCTGTTCAGACCCACGGACCGCTGGCCGTAGAGCGTGGACCCGAACCGGCGCCGGCGTACCGACCTGATCAGGCCGATCGCGACGACCAAGAGCGGGACTCCGGCGATGTTCACCCACCGCGAGACATTCTCATGAGTCGAAGATGAAAACAGTAGGCCTCGTGAGGATACGACTTTCGAGCGCACCGCGGCGAGCTTGTCCTCCTGGGCGAGCCAGTCAACGAGGTTCAGGGCCAAGGCCGCGTTGGGCTCGGACCTGGAAAGGACCAGGTCCAACATCCACTCAGAGTCGCCCACCACGACAAGCCTGAACCCCTCAGCGCCCTGAGCCACTCCCTTCTCGGACACCGCTACGGCCACCAAGCTCTGGAATAGGTTGTCCCTGGGCACCTCGTTGAAAACCGGCGAATTCGGCTGAACGTTAGCGTAGTTCAGGTCGAGCGCGGCGAACTCGGTGGTCTCCATTATGGGTACGACATCGATGCTGTCGCGGCTGGCCTCGAGTATTCCGATAGAGCTGGCCCACGGCAGCACGGCGGATTCGACGTTGCCAGCTACCTTCTTATCTATCACGGGGGCCCTGATCCAGAACGGGTAAGGCAGAAACACACTTCCCATTTGAGTGCCGAACTGGAGCGTTTCGTTCGATTGAAGGTCGAAGACCAGGTCGTTTTCGACGGAGACGCCGTACTCCGCGGCAAAGTAGGCGAAGCTATTGCGGTTTGGCATGGCAGCGAACCGCTGCTGGTCGATCACCACCGAGTCGATCAGAAGCATCGCCTTGCCGCCGTTGTTGAGATATTCACGGAGCGCGGCCACGGTTTCATCCGGTATCGACCGCGTCGGGCCGCCGATGACCAGCACGTCGACCGCCGAGAAGTCCACAACCGGCTCTTCGGTGCCGTCCAGCTCTATTACCTCATAGGAGTCGGACAGCAGCCTGCCGATGCCCTGATAGCCCGCGGAGGGGCCGCTCTCTCCGTGTCCTGTGAGGAACCCGATGGTCTTCTTCTGTTCGAGCACCATCTTGTTCGCGAGCGACGCCAGACGGTATTCGAACCCGTCGAAGCCCGTGATGAACGGCACCACTTCCCGCTGGTCTACGTACGTCATGGCGAGACCCAGGTAGCCGGTCTTGATCTGAAGCTCGCCCTGGCTCTGGACGTTGAACTGGACCGGCGGCACGCCGGCGAGCTGCGCCTTGCGGACCTCGTCTTCGTCGTCTTCAGGGAATCTCCTGACCAGCTTGACGCGGCCGTCGGAGCTGGCGGCGAAGTCGTCGAGGAAGTCGCCTACGTCGCGCGCGGTCAGAGCGACCTGCACCGGCGGCTCCCTGGACTCGAACAGCTCGACGGTCAGGATGTCGTCCAGCCCGGAGAGTATGTCGGCGGTCGCGGGGCTCATCGTGAACAGCCTGTCTTCGGTGAGATCTACCCGGCCACCGATCGAGTTGCCGGACCAGCCGATCAGCACGCTGAAAACGATCAGTCCGAGCGTCCCAAGCTGGAGGTTGCGGTACTGCTGAGACTGGTGGCTCAGCGTTCGTCCCCTGATAACGAGGAAGGTGGCGCTGAGGAAGGTGGAAACCAAGGCGACGAAATAGAGCACGTCGCGGAGATAGATTACGCCGCGCGCTATGCTGGAGAAGTGCGTGACTGGGCTGAGAGCCTGCAACAGCGACGCCAGACGCTGGGGCAGCGTGACCGCGACGATGTCCAGCCCCATTATCATCAGGACCATCGTCACGGACAGCCCGACGATGAACGCGACGATCTGGTTTCGCGTGAAGCTGGAGGTGAACAGGCCGATCGCGACGAACGCGGCGGCCAGGAACAGGCTGCCGACGTACTGTCCGATGGCCGCGCCGATGTCCAGGTTTCCGGCGGTCTGGATCGCAATCGGAATGCCTATCGTGGCGACTATGGCGAACGTGACGAAGATGAACCCGGAGAGGAACTTCGAGATCAGCACAGTCCACCCGCGAATCGGGTGGGTGAGCAGCGATTCCAGTGTGCCGTCGCGGTTCTCTTCGGCCAGCAGCCTCATGGTCGCCGCTGGCACGAACAGGGCCAGCAGCCAGGGGAGGGACGGATTCTGGATTTCGAAGTCGACCGTAAACAGGGGCCTGAGCGATGCCTCCGCGGTCAGCAGCGCCTGGCTGAAGAATACATAGGAGAGTATGGCGACGAACGGTACTATGAGTATGTACGCCGCAGGCTGGTCGAAGTAGCCTTTGACGTCCTTCTTTATGAGGGCGAGCAGCGGCGAACGCATCAGGCAATCACTCGTCGCGGGCGGGCTCGGCCGCCACCGTCAGGTTGTGGAAGACGTCTTCCAGCCTCGGTCGCTCCTCATGGAGCTCCCATAGTGTCCAGTTTCTGGACTTGGCCAACCTGAATATGTCGGCCCTCGGGTCTGCGTCGGCAGATACGGACAACAGGTAGCTCTTCCGCCCGTTCTCGACACCCTGGCTTTCCACGCCGGTGATTCCGTCTATCCCGGCAAGGCCAGCCTCTATCCCGTTTCCTTCCACCTCAAGCTGAACGCTCCTCAGCTCCATGGCCTGCTCCAGCAGGCTCTGGACGGGGCTGTTGGCGACTAGCTTACCCATGCTGATTACCAGCACCCTCCCGCAGGTGTTTTCGACCTCCTGCATTACGTGGGTACTGAGCAGCACGGTGCGCTCGCCGCCGAGGTGACGAATAAGGTCTCGGATGGTGATGCGCTGGTTGGGGTCGAGGCCCTCCGTAGGCTCGTCGAGCACCAGTACGGACGGCCTGTGGAGTATCGCCTGCGCCAGCCCAACCCGCTGATGGTATCCCTTCGAAAGCTCGTGGATGGGGCGGTAGAACACATCCTGGATTCCGGTCTCGTCGACGGTCAGATCCATGTTGGAGCGGCGGTTCGCCCCGGACAGCCCGCGCAGCTCGGCCACGAATGCCAGGTACTCGGATACGAGCATGTCTTCATAGAGAGGGTTGTTCTCTGGGAGATACCCGATGGCGGCGCGGGTCTCGATGTCGCTCTCCTGGGTGTCCATGCCGTTGACGGCCATGCTGCCGATGTCGGGGCTGTAGAAGGACGTGAGCATTCGCATGGTGGTGGTCTTGCCGGAGCCGTTGGGCCCCAGGAATCCGACGATCTCGCCCTTCCGGACGTCGAACGACAGGTTATCGACAGCCACATGGGAGCCGAATCGCTTGGTGACGCCCTTCACCTGTATGGCGGCGGCGGGGTCCGGCGCCTGCGTTGGCGGGTCAAGGGAGTCGGGTTTGGTGCCTTTGTCAGTCATTCATACCTCATAAGTCTATACGCAGCAGATCATGAAAACAGTTTCAGAACGCTGGAGACCGCTACAGCAGTCGCCAGGGAACTCTGATCAGACGCCTCCTCGCGGGGTCAACGGCACGCCCCAGGGTCTCCAGGGTGACCGCGCCGAGAATAGGCTCCATCTCTTCGTCTCCGAATACTACCGGTGAGTTTATCTCCTCCCCATCTACCTGGACGCGAGTCTCACCGATGCTGTAGTCACGGAAGCTGCCATCGGCCAACTCGAAAGATCCCCTCTCGTGAGGTTCCACGCCGAGTCGATGCAGAATGGACGCAGGCACAATCGTAAAGGTCGCGCCCGTATCAACCAGCGCCTCGACTCGCTCAAAGCGACGACCTTTGGGATCGCCCACTTCTACCGGGACGCTGAAAATGCCCATGTGCGTAAGTTAGCCTCCTGGTGTCTCCGATGTTCTCAGACGCCGAAAATGTCGCTCACGTTGCGGGTGAAGCCGGGCAGTACATCGCCGCCGTCCAGCGTGTCACCCTCAGAGAGAGTAGTCAAGGCGCCGCCTGCGCGATATACGTCGATCGTTCTCATACTCTCATCAGGGTGTGCCACCCACACGAGCTTGACGCCGAAACCGATCCACATCAGCGCCTTCTCATGAAGCATTTGCAGGTCGTCATCCTTGTTCGATGATACATCCACCACCAAGTCCGGAGCGACCTCGGGGTATCCGGAAGTGTCCATGCCCTCGCTGTCCAGGCGCAGCAGGTCATCGGCGGTCAGCAGCTTGGTCTTGGCGGTTGTCATGGTCATTCGCCCTTACGCCAATGCCGTGACGGGAACGAGTCGCGTGTTCACCGGGTCTATCCCGAGTCCGAATATCTCCAGCGTCACCGCACCAAGCAGAGGGGTGACTTCAAAGTCTCCGAATATCACGGGAGAAACCTCTTGCTCTCCGTCCAGCTTCAGCCACGTGCGACCGAATTCGCGTTCTATCCGGGTGCCGTCCGCCATCTGGAACGACATCGTGCGGTGCGGTCGGACGTCCAACGCTCCCAGCACAGCCCTCGGGATGAACGTGTACGTCGCCCCGGAGTCCACCAGCGCCTCGACTTGCTCGAACCGCTGGCCGCCGGGGTCTCCGATCTCCAGCGTTACGCGGAATGTTCTCATTCTAGTTACCCATATGTCAGCACACGGAACCCGCTCGCATAGTTTCAGTCTCGAACTATGTATAAGTGATACGGTGGCCCGCCGTCAGGACCGCCGCCGCCGCCGATCTTGTTGTCGCAGTCATCGCCAAAGTGTTCGATCAGGCTTTTTCCCATGTTCGTCACAAACTTACGGCTATTAGTCTCGTAGAGCACGATCATCTCGTCGTATTCACCTTCTCTCTCATAGGTCTTGGCTCTTTGTGGAGGTTTACTTGTGATTCCTATTTTCTTGTTTCTGCCATCGGGCACATACTTGGATATGCGTTGTCGGAGGTCTTTGATCATTTCGCTAGGCCATCCTGTCTCGACTTCGCAACGGACGGCAATTGGGAACTGGAACTTCCTACCGCGAGTGGAGAAGAAACCTCTGGGTCTCACCACGTATACGTAGTAGTATCCCCCAACTGAAGAACCAGTCCCTTCATGAGTAGGCCTGCTGGCCCTTCTGAAGTGGTTTATCAAGTCATGTTCTACAGCACGCGCGTACTTCTCAGAAGTCGTCTCATAGAGAACCACCATCTCCAGAGGGTACTCG
>JAKZVY010000191.1:0-5774 GCA_047515825.1 Dehalococcoidia bacterium | reverse complement strand
TACGCCGTCATGTACTCGCTCCGGCTGGTGATCTGTCTGACCACCGCCGGTATGTGGTGACGGTACGATCCCGCGCCCAAGAAGCACGCGTAGTCGCCGGGCGCCATGTTCATCGAGGCAAGTCGCGCCGCGTACCGCCCCAATGCAAGCTCGTCCTTGGCCGATGGGATGTCCAGGTCGTAGTTGAGGAACCCCTCAGGAACGTCGCGGAACAGATCGTCCACCGAGTCCACGCCGATGGCGTCCAGCATCCGCCGCCTGTCCAGGTCCGTATTGGGTACGTAGGGGGACTGGAACGTGTCGCCAGCCATCTAATGACCCTGATCTTCAGATTCCAAGAACGCCTGGTACTCCGACGCGCTCATCAACTTGCCTAGCTCCGAGCCGTCCGCCAACGCTATCCTCAGCATCCAGCCCTCGTCGTATGGGCTGTCGTTGACGAACTCAGGACTGTCTACCAGCGCCTCGTTGCGCTCTAATACACTCCCACTTACAGGGGAATAGAGATCAGATACGGCCTTGACCGACTCGATCTCGCCCATCTTCTCGAACTGTTCGGCCTCAGCCCCCACTTCCGGCAGCTCCACGAATACCACGTCCCCGAGGCTGTCTTGGGCGAATTCGGTAATTCCGACGACCGCAACGTCGTCGCCCTCCATCCTGACCCACTCGTGCTCCTTCGAGTAGCTCAAATCCGCTGGGTTCATGCGCTTCTGCTCCGCTGGTAGAAGGGTAGGGTGGTTATCTCGGCTGCCGTCGGGCGGCCCCGTATCTCTATTCTGATTCGGGTCCCCGGATCGGCGAACCTGATTGGAACATAGCCCAGCCCTATGTTCGTGTCAAGTGTGGGCGAAGGCCCGCCGGAGGTCACCTGGCCTATTACATCCTGCCCCTCGTCGTCCAAGATGGCATAACCCTGTCGCGCGATGCCGCGCTCGACCATTTCGAATCCTACGATCCGCCGCGATGGTCCGGTGTCCCTGATCTTCCGCAGCGCGCCGCCCGCCACGTAGTCCTCTCGGTCCGCGTCCACGAACTGGTCGAGCGCCGCCTCGTACGGATTGACATCTGTGCTCATGTCGTTGCCGTGGAGCAGCAACCCCGCCTCCAGCCTCAGCACGTCTCTGGCTCCCAGCCCGCAGGACGACGCGCCCAAGTCTACCAGCCTGCTCCACAGATCGGGCGCAGCCTCAGCCCGCATCATGATCTCGAATCCGTCCTCGCCGGTGTAGCCCGTGCGGGCCATGTAGGCTTTCTTACCATTCACAGTTGCGGATGCCGCGCGGAACGGCCTGATCTTGGACAGGTCATCGTCCGTGAACTGCTGCAAGAGCGCGGCGGCCTGCGGCCCCTGGCACGCGATCATCGCAGTCTGCTCGGTGAGGTTGACGACCTCGACATCTCCGTCGTCTGGCGTCCATCGCTCCAGCCATGCCAGCGCCGCGTCCGTATTCGATGCGTTCGGCACGAGCAAGAAACGCTCCCGTCCTAGCCTGTACACGATGCAGTCGTCGATTATGCCGCCCGACTCGTCGCAGATGACGTTGTATCGCGCCCGCCCGGTCCTCATACGAGAAGCCTGAACGCTCAGAACGCGGTCAAGCAGCCCCCCGGCGCCCTCACGCCGAATCTCGACCCGTCCCATGTGAGAGATGTCGAACAGGCCCGCGTTAGTCCGCACAGCCTTCGACTCCGCTATGATCCCATCGAATCGGACAGGCATCTCCCAGCCCGCGAACTGCACGAACCGTGCTCCCAGGCTGGTGTGAACTTCATAGAGAGTGGTGCGACGGATCATGGGACCGCGAAACCGTAGGGACGAACAACCCTTCGCCCCACTAAAGCGGAGAAACTTACTGCTGAGACAGCATCCTAAGCTCCCCCCGAACCCATGTCAATCCCATCCGTCCCGCGGAACCTATGCCAGATAAGCAGGCGCCGATCCCGACATTGTCGTCCTGAGCGAAGCCGAAGGATCTGCGCAGTGAAACGGAGTCGAAGCCTGCCTTGAGCCCAGCCGAAGGGCATCTCCCAGCCTTCAACGTTGGTTGGTCCGGAGATGCTTCGGGCTGCACCCTCAAACGGAACGCTTTAACCCATTGGGACTCATGATAGAATGTTGCGATCCCGAACTTACATAACATAAAGGTATGGAATTGAGGCTTGAAGCGCCCATAGAAGCCCACCTTGTGGATGAGCTCTTCGAGTTCTGGGTCCCGATTTTCGGAGGCCCGATCGACGTAACTCCAGAGGTCCTACTGGGGCACGAGGTCCCGAAGACTACCATTACGGTTTACGTTAGAAGACTGGGTGGCAAGCTGGCCGGAGCGTGTCTTGTGGCGACCTCAAGGGAGCTGCCCAGTCTGGGCGGGTTCGGCGAGGTCGCCACCAGTCCAGACGCACGGCGCTCCGGCATCGCAACCGAGCTCTCCCACCAGGCGAGGGACGACTTTAGGGAGAGAGGAGGCCAAGCGCTCTTCCTGGGCACCGGCAACCCGGACGCGGCAAGAATCTACTTCCGTCTTGGGTGGCGCAAGCTCGCGGGCGTGAACCTGATGGTCAACGTACTGAACGGCGACTCTCCGGAAGAGTTCCTCGTCGACTACTTCCGCGACCTGGGCCCGGCAACAGTGAGAGCTCCTTCTCCCGCCGACCGCGTACCGATGATACCTCTGCTTGTGTCTCCACAAGATTGGCAGGTGCTGGACTCCAATACAGGAATGCTGTCCACTCGCTACGCCATGCAGGACTCCTGCCTCGGCCTGTACCGCCGGTACTCGGCTTTGGCCGTGGACGGACGGGGAGCGTGGTTCTGCGCCGCTACCAGCCTCGGGCAGGTGGTTGGACTGTCGACGGCTCGACTCGACGGTGGTGAGGGATGCCGGGTGGATGGTTTCACGCACAGGAATCACCTGGGATCATGGAAGGCTCTGATTCAGGCGGCGACCGGCTGGGGCGCTGGCATGAACGCCTCCTCGATCTGGGCCACCGTTTCGGTCGAGGACGATGAGAAGCGGTCCCTGTTCGAGTCGGTCGGATTCAGGAACACGGCTCCGGGGGAACCACTCGACCTGGGTGGCAGGCAGGTAGCAACTCTTCGTTTAGAGCTGGCGTGATCCCTACGGCATGACCTGAGGGCCGGGGACTGTTCCCTTGCTGGTCATGCCGTGTGTTCCCTGGGAAAAGAAGGCCCCGACCCAAATCCACCACCTAATTGGCGATGCGGTTGAGTTTCGTAGCTAAATTGGTCATTTTCGACAATTCGTTCTTTCACCCAGCAGGTGAAAGGAGAGGCCCCGTCTTCAAGGCTGAATTAGCTATGGGATCGGATCGTCGGTTCGGTTTAGGTGGTGGATTTGGGCCCGACGCCCTGAGTTGACAATAAATCTGACCTTGTTTACGATGCGTGAGACTTGCAATGTTCCCCGACGCTGACTATGCGACGCAGTTCCAAACGCTGTTACGGGATACACTGACATAGCACGCCATGATTCTAGAGCGTGCTATACCTTAGTCCGAGTTCTGAGCAAGGAGATAAAGACATGGAGAAGATTTCTCGAATCCAATGGGCTGTGGTCGCGGCAGGAGTAGCTATGCTGCTGGTTCTCGCCGTGGGCTGCACCGAGACCGTCGAGGTGCCCGGTGAGACCGTGGTGGTGGAGAAAGAGGTGATCAAAGAGGTGATGGTTCCGGGTGAGACCGTGGTCAAAGAGGTGATCAAAGAGGTGATGGTGCCCGGCGAGACCGTGGTGGTGGAGAAAGAGGTGGTCAAGGAGGTGATGGTTCCCGGTGAGACTGTGGTGGTGAAAGAGGAGGTTGTGAAGATCGTCGAGGTTCCCGTTGAGAAGCTGGTTGTCGAGGAGGTAGAGGTCGTCAAGGACATCGGGTGGACGCCGCGCGCTCCCGAGCCCAATCCCAAGTATGGTGGCATCGTCAGGCTGGCGGCGCCCCACAGAATGGCGCACTTCGATTTCCACCAGGGGGCTGCGGCCTACGCCGGGCAGACGAACATCTACAATAACCTTGTCTATTACAATCAGGCGGACGGTTTGAAGACCATCGGGCCCGATCTGGCGATGTCGTGGGATGTCACGGATGCAGGGAATACGTACACCTTTAATCTGAGAGACGGCGTCAAATGGCACGACGGTATGGACTTCAGCGCTGACGACGTCGTGGCTACCTTCAACCGGATCATAAGTCCTCCGGAGGGTCTGGCCATCACCGCGACAGGGCTTTTCGAATCGGTCGAAAGCGTGGAGGCCATCGACCCGCTCACAGTGCGGTTCAACCTGGAGAACCCAACGCCGTGGTTCATCGAGCTGTTGGCCTCGGACAACTACTCCAACCCCGCAGTCATCTACCCCAAGCACTTCATGGAGGCGAACAACTTCGACCTGCGGGAGAAAGTGGCCCCCGGCACCGGTCCATTCATGCTCAACGAAATCAAACAGGATGAGTACTGGGACCTTGACGCCAACCCCAACTACTTCGTCCCCCACCTCCCCTACGCCGACGGCGTCAGGCTGCTGAACGTCATCCCGTTCTGCGACAGGGGCACCGCGGTGCTCACGGGCCAAGCCGACTTCACCTGGAACACTTGTGGGGACGTCATTAAGATCGCTTTGGAGCGTCCGGACTTGGACGCGAAGTACGCGACCGGCGACATCTTCTTCATGTCCCGAAGCTGGAACATTGAGAAGAAGCCGTTCGACGACGTGAGGGTGAGAAGGGCCTTCCATCTCGCCTTCGACCGCGACGTATGGACCGATATCTACATGGCAGGCGACGGCAAGACGTACCCCCGCACTACTTGGGTGCCATACTACGATTCCCCAAACGCCCTGAGCCGCGATGTTGTGTTGGCCAGACCGGGATACCGCTCGGACAAGACTGAAGACATCGCCGAAGCCCGACGACTCATGGCCGAGGCGGGCTACGGGGACGGTGTCGAAGTCGAGTACATCATCACGACCGGATCGAGCGCGTCGCCGTTTGCCGCGGCTATGCAGTCTATGTTGAAGGAAAACCTCAACGTAACGATCAAGATACGAGAGGTTGATAGGCACGAGGTCGGCGGCATATGCAACTCCGGGGATTTCACGTTTGGTCCCGCCGGATGTGCCATAACGGGAGTGCCCACCGTTGACATCACGCCCGCATGGAACAATAAGTTCGTCTGCGGCGCGGCGGGCAACTTCACCAGATACTGCAATGAGGAATTCGACGCGGTCGTGGCGAAGCTGAACGTAGAGCAAGACCCTGCCAAGAGGTACGAGCTGTTCCGTCAGGCCGAAGACCTGCTGGACGCCGACCCCCCGATTCTGCTGATCGGCGGCGATCAGGTCGATCCCATGTGGTGGAAGTACCTCAAGGGCATGGCTCTGAAGGAGCGGGCCTGGGGCCAGTGGGGACGCTTCGAGACGGCTTGGCTGGACAAATAGATAGCCGGGGTGATCCGGCTTGCAAACATACGTCATTCGCAGGCTGCTGCTGACCATACCCACCCTCTTCGGGGTGACGGTGTTTATATTCCTGATCATGCGCGTGCTGCCAGGCGATCCCCTGGCTTCCACGGGCGATGCGCAGAGGATGTTCATACTCACCGAGGAACAGGCGGCGGCGGCCCGCAATGCGCTGGGGTTGGACAGGCCGCTCCATATCCAGTACCTGGACTGGGTGGCCGACATTCTCAGGGGAGACCTGGGGTTCTCTTTCTTCCGCACCGGCGAGCCAATCCGTGAGATGCTCCAGAGGCGTGCCCCCGTCTCTGT
>JAKZVY010000190.1:0-3866 GCA_047515825.1 Dehalococcoidia bacterium | reverse complement strand
ACTGCATTCCCCGGTTGCCGCCCAGCGGCGAGCGCCTCCACCCCTGATTTACGCCGCCGCATCCCTTGACTATGCTGGTGCGCCCGTGGGCCGCCAGGTGCTGAAGCACCAGTCCCAGCCGCCTCCGCAGGTGCAGGTCGTTTTCCACAGAGTCCGGCACCTCCTCGTGCAGCAGCAGCGGATGGTTCAGCGGACGGTACCGGAAGTCGGCGGGGTTTCCGACCGGGTCGGGTGGGAAGTCAAACTCGACGCTCGGCATGGCTTCCTTTCTGGGCGCTCTCGGGGTTGTCCCGCAATAATACAGAATGATCGGGCGGTTGGAAGCAGTCCCGCATCGGTATTCCTGGCGGGCGATTCATGTGGCGATTCGGAACAGCGGGACTCGCGAGTTTTGAAGTCCTCGCTGATCGTCGGTACGCCGGGGCAGGTCTGCTCTCGCTTCACCTGCGCGGCGGCACGCGGCTGGATGAGATAATCGGGCAGTGCGGGGGATCAGGGACATGGCTCCGACTCCCAACCAGCTCGACGACGGGACAGTCGTGTGGAACACCGGAGTCAGTGCCGTGATCGCACAGGTGCTGAGGCAGTACTCGGATGAGAACTCCGATCACGCATAGGCTCATGTACAATCGGTCTGTAGATGTGAGGGTCGGTGCTGACGAATGAACGAGACTGGCAACTCGAATAGACCGGTTCTGCGAGAGATCGCGGCCAGGAATCTGCTGTCCTTCGGACCGGAGGGGCTCAGCCTGGAGCTCAAACCTCTCAACGTCCTGATAGGTCCGAACGGCTCAGGCAAGTCGAACCTCTTCGAGGTCCTGGCCCTGCTGCATGCTGCTCCAACCGAGCTCCCCGGGCCAATCCGCTCGGGTGGGGGCATACGGAACTGGCTGTGGCGACGGGACCCGGCGAACACAGCTACCTTGGAATCCGTTGTTGATTTCCCCGGCCGACAGTATCCCCTGCGGCACAAGATCGAGTTCACGGAATCGAATCAGCGGTTCACACTGTTGGACGAACGGATCGAGAATCGAGTCCCGGATCCAACCGCTGACGAACCGGATTTCTCCTATAGGTTCGCGAAGGGTCAGGCCGTGTTGTCGTACCGAGAGTGCGACGAGGGGAGTCCACCTTACCGTTGGGACGAATTGGCTACCGACGAATCAATACTCTCTCAAAGACACACTGTCAGTCTGGCTGAAGTACCAAACGACCTCCGCACAGTGTATAGCTCAATCAGCCTGTATCGGGATTGGCAGTTCGGTCGGTCGAACGTCCTGCGGGGGGGTCAGCTTACAGACGTTCGCCAGAGCCCGCTTGAGTCGGACCTCTCCAACCTGGGGATGTTCCTGAACAGACTGCGGCAGTACCCCGCCACCAAGGTGGACCTGATCGAGAAGCTCTCCGATGCCTACGAGGGCCTCACCGACTTCGAGCTGAACTTCCAGGGCGGCAGCGTGGAGGTGTACTTCTCGGAGGGCGATCTGGCGGTGCCGGCGTCGCGTCTCTCCGACGGCAGCTTGAGATACCTCTGTCTGCTTGCCCTCCTGCTGGACCCTGAGCCTCCGGCTATTGTCGCAATCGAGGAGCCCGAGATGGGACTGCACCCGGACCTGATACCCAAGATTGCGGATCTCCTGGTGGACGCCTCGAGTCGCTGCCAGCTGGTGGTGACGACTCACTCGGATGTGCTGGTGGATGCGCTGTCCGAGCGACCGGACTCGGTGGTCGTGTGCGAGAAGCATGATGGTCACACAACGATGAGCCGGCTTGACGGCTCCGAGCTTGCGCACTGGCTTGAGATCTATCGCCTCGGACAGCTGTGGACCAGCGGGGAGCTGGGGGGAGTCAGATGGTGAGCGCCCATATCTACCTGGAGGGAGGCGGGAACAGAACGGAGGGCAAGGCACGATGCAGGGAGGGGTTCAGGAAACTGCTGGAGAGGTGCGGCCTGCCCGGCCGCATGCCCAGGCTGGTCGCCAGCGGAAGCAGAAACACCGCCTTCGACAACTTCAACACGGCCCACTCGAACGCCTCCGGACCTGAGTATGTCGCGCTGCTGATCGACAGCGAGGACCGCGTATCTGACATCGATGAGACATGGGAGCACCTTCGCCGGAGCGACAACTGGCAGAAACCGCGGGGCGCGCGGGAAGACCAGGTACTGCTGATGACCACCTGCATGGAGACATGGATCGTCGCAGACCGCACCGCACTGAGGGAACATTTCGGTCAGGGTCTTCGACCCAATGCACTCCCTTCGCCGACCAACCTGGAAAGCAGGTCCACGAGCGACATACAGGACAGTTTGGAGAACGCGACAAGAGACTGTGCCGCCCCCTATGCCAAGGGTCGCCGGTCATACGAGGTGGTGGGTAAGCTGAATCCCGATACACTCGAATCCCACCTGCCCAGCTTCGGCAGAGCCCGCAGGATACTCGATGACAGACTGAGCTAGAGGCGAACATCCGCCTCAGCGCCACGGAGATTCCGAGATGACCGATCGAGGCCGGCTCAGGCGGCAACAGCCCGTCGAATACTCTCGCGTCGAACCACTGCCGGATCCGCCCCGGGAGCCCGATATGAACCAGCGCAGGAGAATCAGGGCCTTCGACGGCATCCTGGTGCCGTACTTCGCCGGTCGTGAAGACGTGCTGGTCTCCGGAGGGGGCTACCTGCGTCATGATGCGAGCAACGAGGATGAGAGGATCGCCCCTGACTGCATGGTGGCGTTTGGTGTCGGGGACCCTGACGATATTGAGGCGCGCAACTGCTACGTGATTGCCGAGATGGGCAAGCCGCCGGCTTTCGTACTTGAAGTGGGATCGCGCAGTACGGGTCGGCAGGACTACACGGTGAAGCGAGATGCTTACCTGGGCCACGGGGTGCCCGAATACTGGCACTTCGACCACACGGACGGCAGGTATCACGTCTCAGCCCTGGCTGGCGATGTCCTGGTGGCTGCGAGTACCAACATGTTGAGATTACCCACGAGCCGGATGGCCTAGTCCCGGGCCACAGGATCATAGACGTGTTCGATCGTCTATCGAAGCGTCAGCACGACCACGCGAAGCTGACGCTGCGCACGATTCCATATGCACCCACCCGGGCGGAGGCCGAGCGTCTGAGGGATGTGTTCACCGGGTGATGTTGCGACCACTCCTACGATGCGGCTCCTGAGGCCCTGTAGCGGGACTAGGATCGCGTGGTGACGTTCTATGAGTTCCCCACAGAGCGCTGGCATCACCTTCGCACGCCCAACCCTGTGGAGTCGCCGTTCGCGGCGCTGAGGCTTCGGGCGGATGCGGCAAAGCGCCACAGGAGTGTGGACCGAGCGATGGCGGTGATCCGGAAGATGCTGATGGGGGCTGAGCACAGGTCCCGCCGGCTGAAGGCGCCCAGGCTGATGATGGACGTCTACCCGGGCGCTCAATATACGGATGGACTGTTGGTTGTATCAGGGACTGAGGGGTTGCCGCCTGGTCCTGCTTACACGCGATTTGACGTAAATTCAGGACCTGAATCACATTGCCCAACCCGCCGGGACCTCTCTACCCTGAAGTGTGTGATCGCACATCTGCGACATCGCATCCTTGAATGAACACATCCTTGCCCGGATGCACAGATGAGTGGATGCATGATTGCACTGAGAGGAGAGGTGCAGAAATGAATGTAGCGATAGTCGGTGAAAAAGGCGGAGGAGGCAAGACGACATTCGCGACCAACCTGGCTGGTATCAGAGCGAGCAGGGTGGGGAATGGCCGGGTATCTCTATTGGACACGGACCGCCAGGGCAGTTCGCAGTTCTGGAATGAAGAACGTGTCGGTCATGGCAACTGTCTGTCACAGGTCGAAGTGCTGGGCTC
>JAKZVY010000189.1:0-13167 GCA_047515825.1 Dehalococcoidia bacterium | reverse complement strand
AGTCGTAGGTAGAATGCAGCATGAAAATCTAGTCCCATACAATAGGTTGACCAATCTCAAGACAAGATACCAATGGGTTTGGTGAAAGGAGAAGGATGATGGCAAAAGACAGCGCAGGGCGAAAATTCAATCGCATTCCGTCGTACAGCAGAAGAGGGCCTGACGGGAAAACACAGACGGTTAGGCCGCACGTCAGGTCTAATCGAAAAGACTCAAAGGGTAAGAAATAGAACCGGCAGAGGGAATCATACCGCTGTACCGGGACTCACAACTCCACCCTACACACCCGACCGCTCGGATCGCAGCAGAAGATCAGCGCGCCCTCGTGCATCGTCAGACCGTGCAACTCCGGCTCAGGCACGTCGATCTCCGCCAGCACTTCCCCCGTCTCCGCGTCCAACCGATGGATCTTCCCCATCGCGCGGTCCGCGCACCACAGCGTCTCTCCGTCCCACGCTATTCCGTGCGGGGCCGCGCCCGGAGTTGGGATAGACCGCTCCACCTCCATTGTCTCAGGATCGATCAGGTACAGCCGCAGCGCAGGCTTCGCCGCCACCCACATACTCCCGTCTACCCACTCCATCCCGTGCGGACGATTGTACCCCGGCCCGCCGTCGCGCGGATCGTGAACACCCGTCCCCGGCGGCTCGTAGAACTCCACCGTCGAGCCGTCCTCGTTCAGCTTGTAAAGCCGCGAACTGTGCGTCGATGCCACCCACACGTGACCACCGCCTACCGTCAGACCGCTCGACCTGTACGTCTCAGTCGCCACATCGACCATAACCTCGCCCCTCTCATAGTCCAGCTTGTAGAGGTGGCTCCCGTCGTCCGCGCTAATCACCCACAGCCCGTCCTCAGCCGCCTGAAGTCCATTCGGCCTCGTCCCAGGCGTCAGCCACATATCTTCGATCTTTACCATACCGTTGTCCTCAGGAATGTCGGCGTCCGTACGCGGATCGTATTCTACAATCTCGCCCTCCGAATGGTAACATGGACCTGTGCCGCGCGATAACCGCCGCCGCCGGCGCTCATAATGTGAACGGCCCCTTCCTGTGCTATGCTACGCCGAACTCAGGGTTTGGCAGGCACGACCCATGTTCGTAGTAGGAACAGCAGGCCATGTCGACCACGGAAAGTCGACGCTGGTCGAGGCGCTCACCGGCATCGACCCCGACCGACTCGCCGAGGAGAAGGAGCGCGGGCTCACGATAGACCTCGGCTTCGCCTGGCTTGAGCTGCCGTCCGGCAGCGAGGTCAGCATCATCGACGTGCCCGGACACGAGCGCTTCGTCAACAACATGCTCGCCGGGGTCGGCGGGATCGATCTCGCGCTGCTAGTGGTCGCCGCTGACGAATCGGTAATGCCCCAGACACGCGAGCACCTCTCCATACTCGACCTGCTCCGTATCCCGCGCGGCCTCGTCGCCCTAACCAAGAAAGACCTCGTCGACGACGACTGGCTGGATCTGGTCGCAGCCGACGTCGAAGATACTCTGAAAGGCACCGTGCTGGAGGACGCGCAAATCTTGCCGGTCTCGGCCCAGACGGGCGAGGGACTGCCCGAGCTTGTGTCGGCCATCGAGTCGATGATCCAGGGGATACCCGCAAAGCGCGACCTTGCGCGGCCCAGGCTGCCCATAGACCGCTCGTTCACCATCACCGGCTTCGGCACCGTGGTCACCGGGACTCTGATAGACGGTCACCTCGAAACCGGCCAGGACGTCGAGCTGTCCGTAGCCGGACAGCGGACGCGAGTCCGCGGACTCCAGACGCACAAGAGCCGCGTGGACCGCGCCGATCCGGGTACGCGAGTCGCGGCCAACCTGATAGGCGTTCCCCACGACGGCATATTCCGAGGCGAAGTGCTCACCGCGCCGGGCTGGCTGAGGTCCACCACCGCCTTCGACGTGCACCTTCGTGTTCTCGAAGACGTGCCGAACCCCCTGCGCCACAACATGTACCTCACCGTACACACCGGGTCCAGCGAGTCGGTCGCCCGACTGCGCCTGCTTGAGGACGACCGCGCTCAGCCCGGCGCCACCACCTGGGCGCAGCTCAAGTTGGACGACCCCGTCGCCGTCGCTAAGGGAGACTACTTTGTCATACGCTCGAACATGACCACGCTCGGCGGAGGCAACATCGTCGATACGCACGCCCCGCGCCCGCGCCGCCGTCACGCTCCCACCATCGAACGACTTCAAGTGATGGAGCGGGGGTCTGATCGAGAGGTGTTGCTGAAGACCATCGAGGGCCTGGAGCCGGCCGAGTTCAGGATGGTCGTCAATCGCGCCAACCTGAACGCCGACACCGCGAGAGCCGAGATCGAGGCTATGGCCTCGGACTGCCAGGTTATCGCGTTGGGCGGCGGCATCAGACAGACCACGAGGCTCTACACCGCAGGGGGCTGGCGCGCGCTGGAGGACCTCGCCAGGACTTCGCTGAGAGAGTACCATCGGCTGTTTCCGCTGCGACTCGGCGCGCCAAAAGAGGAGCTGCGCTCCCGTCTCAACCTCGGCCCGCAGGTGTTCAACGACGTGATGAAGCGGTTCAACGAGGCAAGCGTGATTCATGTCGGCGAGTCGACCGTCCGTCTGCCCGACCATACTCCCAGCCTGGGAGACGCGCAGCGCAAGGTGGTTGACGACTACCTTCGTCAGCTCGACTCCGACCCATTCTCTCCGCCCACGGACATCCCAATCGACTCCGAGGTGGTCAACCTGCTGGACGACGAAGGCAAAGTGGTCAAGGTGACCGAAACGGTCGTCTTCTCTGCCACGGCGTACCAGGAGATGGTCGATAGGATCTCGACCCACTTGGGAGAGCACGGCGAGATTACCGTTGCCGACGTCCGCGACCTGCTGGGCACGAGCCGCAAGTACGCGCTCGCCTTGATGGATCACCTCGACCACGTGCGAATCACCCGGCGCGTCGGCGACGTCCGGGTGCTCAGGTGAGGAAGTCGCATGGCGTCTGATAACTCAGACTACCGCCTGCTGCTGACCGTGAGGTCTCACAACCTGCGCGTGTCCCACCTGTCATCGACACTGAGGGTGATTCAGGCCGCCGTGAGAGAAGTCGCGAGAAGCGTCAACGAAAGCTCGTCGCACTTCGAGGGCCAGTCACAGCCGATTCTCCTCGTGGACACCTCGGCCGCCGCCGACTCCGGCTTCAAGCTGAGCTTCTACTTCGCCGACACCGACGACGCTCCGATGCGTGAGCTTTCTGAGCAGGTGATGGGCGCGTTCATGGACGAGTTCGGGAGGGTGTTGGCGAGCAGGTCGCAGCTTGGGCTGTGGGGACGCACGGCGCGCGTCTCGGGACCAGCGGGGTTAGAGTCCGATATCGCCCACAGGCTGGACGACCTTAAAGTGCTGCTGCGCCGCTTCGGAAGCGCATCCTTCAGCCTCGGCGATCGTTCCATCACCTTCGACGGCGACAGGCTGGAGATGATCTAGCCCCTCTAAGCCCAGGGCACTCAGGCTATGGCCAACAGCTCCACGGGAACCAGACGACGGTTTACCGGATCTGCCGCCAGGCCGAATATCTCGAGAGTCACGGCTCCCAACAATGCGTGCGCATCCTCATCCGCGAAGACGACAGGGCATGGCCTGACACGATTATCGATCTGGACGAAAGTATCTCCAACTTCACGTTCGACGCGGCGCCCGTCCGCGAGTCTGAATCTCAGTGTCTCCACCGGGGCTACGCCGATAGACCTCAGAATAGAGGCAGGCAGCATCGTGTAGGTCGATCCCGTATCTACCAACATCTCGACCGCCTCGAACCGGCTGCCGCTGGGATCTCCGACTCCTATTGTTACGAAGAAAGTCCCCATTTTATCTAGTCCTCATTAAAGCTCATAGCCAGCGCGTCCACGGGAACCAGCCGTCGGTTCACCGGGTCTGCAGCCAGGCTGAATGCTTCCAACGTGTACGCACCAAGGAGTGCCTGGGACTCCTCATCGGAGAACACCACAAGCGTTGTCCTTATGCGACCGTCAATTCGGACCGATGTCTCACCAATATCCCGATGGATGCGTTGTCCGTTGGCTAGAATGAAACTCTGGCGGTCCACACGCGCTACATCGAGCTGCGCCAAGAGGGAAGCGGGCATCACGCTGTAGGTCGATCCCGTATCCACGAGTACATTAACCCTCTCAAACCTCGTGTTGTCTGGATCACCAATCTCCAAGTCGACCCAAAACGTACCCATGACTTCTCCTGCTAAACATATGCCTGATCTGCGAACTTACCTCAGCGGCAGCACCTCCAGCACCTGCGGGTTGACCAGGTTCATCGGCTTGCGTCCGTCCAGGACGGCTGCGATTTCGATGCCGTACCGACGCCGCCGCAACTCCATCGACAGCTCCGAGTAGTGCGCGGCGTGCGGCGTCAGCACCACGTTGTCCATCGTCAGCAGCGGATTGTCTTCGTCCGGCGGCTCCTTCTCCAGCACGTCCAGGCCCGCGCCCAGTATCCAGCCCTCCTGAAGCGCCTTGATAAGGGCCGCCTCGTCCACGACCGGGCCGCGCGAGGAGTTTATCAGGATCGCGTTCGGGTTCATCTTTTTCAGCGCATCCTCGTCGATGAGGTGGTACGTGCCGTCGTCCAGCGGCATGTGTATGGATATGTAGTCCGACTCAGCGAGAAGCTCGTCGAAAGACACGGATCTGGCCCCCACCTCCTCGAACGCCTCGTCAGAGAGGAACGGGTCGTACGCGATCAAGTCCACCTCGAATCCCTTTATGCGCTGCGCGAACGCGCTGCCGATGCGTCCGAGGCCCACGATTCCGACGGTCTCGGTGTGCAGAGGGCCGACCGGTCCCGAAATCATCGTGTTCCAACGGTTCTCCCGAACACTGCGCTCCTGCTCCAGCAGCTTGCGGTTTGCCGCCAGCAGCAGCATCATCGCCTGGTTGGCGACCTCGCGCGTCCACAGGTCAGGCACGTTGATGACCGCGATGCCGTTGTCGGTCGCGGCGGGCACGTCGACGCAGTCGAAGCCGACCCCGGTCCTGAGCACGGCCTTGCAGTGGTCGAACGACGACAGCACACGGCGCGTGATCGGAGACTCGATAACGATCAGCGCGTCGGCGTCGGAGGCCTGCTCGATAATCTCGTCTTCAGATTCGAGCCGAGGCAGCAGGACCAGCCGCGCGCCGACCTTCTCCAACTCATCGATCGTATCCTGGCGGTTTCCTCCACCAAGTGAGTAACCAGTGAGTCCCGTATCTGGCATCTTGGTCTTTCTATCCCACCTGAGATTTGGCGTACAAGTGTAGCATGACCCCAGCGTGGGTCTCGCGCTGGGGTAGATCGGCAGGGCCTTCCGACTATCATGCTGCTTGCGGTATTTTCCCGCCATGTCATGCTGAGCCTAACGATCTTACTTGGCGGTTGATAGGGATCGTAGCAATAGCATCCTCGATCATCATCGGAGTGATAAAGCCGTGGAACTGAGAGGCGTCACGCTACTCGTCTTCTCACCCAGAGCACACTACCCGCCTGGCCGGACTAATGCCTGACCGGAGCCGTTGCCTCAATGCCCCTAACTCGCCTGCTCCGGCATTAGCCTTCGCGCTGCCGCGTCGATACGGGCCGCGATTCCCCTCTCCCTCAGCTCTTCGTGGATGGCGGCTGACACCTTGATCTGCCCAATGCTGTCCGGGAACGAGTCCCTCACGCTCTGGGCTATTTCTTCAGCCTGTGCGCACAATCTGGCGAGTGTCCTGTGGGTAGATACGCGAGAGTCGTACTTGGGGATCGGGACGGTACGCCAGAAGTGTTGATGGAAGTCTCGACGTGCCTTCTGGCTCTGCCGGTACGCCTCCTGCAGGCAGTCCGCGTTCAGTAGCGCGGTCAGGTAGGCGGCTTCGGACTCGGTGAAGCAGGTGAAATGGTAAAGCGTGTCGTTCGTAATCGTATCAGGCGGTATGCGAGCCGCTCGCAGGCCAATTCGACCGCTCTTGTTGTAGATAACTTTTCGCGAGTCTTCTCCGTCTGCCGCGGATGCCGTCTGCCGCGTCAACCCGTTCTGAAAGTTTAGTCTCTCCCATAGGGTTGCTGGAGTATTCGTACCTAGGCCTCTATTGTCCTGATAAACGGACTCGGCATTGACCCAGTAGCTGTTAATGTTAGCCTCGTCATCATAGTCTCCGTCAAGTGTAAGGGGCAGTACCACCTTGTCCAACTGGCGACGCATTGCGAACGGAAAAAGCTCCGTAGAGAACGCGGCGTTGCGTATCCAGTGGACGGGAACATCCCTGCCGTTCAGAGTGCCCTTGTCTGACCACGGCCTCTTGCTGGATGGCGCCGTCGTGAAGCTAGCAGTGTTGTTGGCCATAGTCAGTGTGCCTAGATCGACTACCACCAGGCAGTGGGGAACGAGAGAAGCACCCTGTCTGAACAGCGGCCTATTGTCCGGGGCGAGATAGCCGGATACTTGTTGAGGCAGCTTCCTGAGAGCGTCCACCCAATGGGTGCGGGTCTTGACGTCTCCCCAACTATTGTAGGATTCGATCTTGGCGGCGTCACCCAGATTCATCAGAATCTTTGTGGGCACGTCGCCCGGCTGCGGTGCGTCGTCTTCAGCATCATCCGGTTTGCCGTGTCCCTGACCGTGCGTTTGCAGCCACACGCACGACTCGACGGTGAATGGCGCGCGCCTGACCTTGCCCAGGTCCATGTAACAGTCTGCGCCGGCTCTTATGTAGCCGTCACCGCGCACGTTGATCCAGTTTGCGCCGTCCAGCGCTCCCTGAGGCAGCACCCACGCGGCGCGACCCCCGTCAGCAGCTAGGTAGTTCATGGCGCACCGCTTGACGAAGAGACCCGCGATGTCGAACGACGTGTTGGCCTTGCCGTGTCCCCAGATGCCCAACTCGTCGGCCAGAGCCTCCAGCTCAGACTTGCGCTCTGGTGTCTGAATGTGGGACATCCTTACCCACGGCGGGTTGGCGAGAATCCGGTCAACCTTGCGCCGCCGTAGCTTCGAGGGTCCCACGATGTTCTGAAAATACCATCCCCATACCGAGTCCCTTTCATGGCGGCACACCTCGATGAGCGTGCGGAACGTGTTCTCGATCATCTTGGCATCGTCTGCGCTGAGGCCCGTCGCTATCCCAATCGGCATCGGTCTTGGCGGCATCGAGTTGGCGGCCTGCACGAGGCGGTTAAGGTCGTCATTGAACGATTTCTGGTCGGTCCACGATACGGGTACTCCCATCAGGCGGTGCAGAGGCGTTTCGATGGTGTAGTACGGAACGTTCTCCTGGTTGCCAATCGCAATACCAGCCCGCGTATAGATGAGGGAGTCGCCCTGAGTGACGTTGATCGCGTTCACTCCGTTGGGGGGATCGACCGGCAGGGCGCGGAGTAGATTGGCGCGGCTGAACTCGACCGCGACGGGGTGAATGTCAATGCCGTGAACTAGACGTGCGGCGACTTCTGCGGTCTTGCCGTCCTGGTATCCCTGGCCTTTCATGTATTCGACGATGCGCCTAGTAGTCCAACATCATTGAAATAAAGAGTTTGAAAGGTGTATTCCTCCGGGAGGTTCAATCATATGATTGAACCGAGGAGGAATCACCATGGCTAACAAGAAGTACCGTATCAGACTGACAACAGAGGAACAACAGGAACTCAAGACGCTGGTCTCCCGCGGTCGGACTGCAGCGTATAAACAGACCCATGCGCGCATTCTGCTGATGAGCGATGAGTCACGCGGGGACGGTGGGATGAAGGACGCAGACATATCCAGCGCGCTCGGCATAGGTGTGTCAATGGTGGAGAGGGTGCGCCGGCGCTGTGTGGAGAAGGGGATTGAGTCGGCACTGAACCGCAAGAAGCAGTTGCGGCGCCGTCAGAAGAGACTGGATGGTGAGGGTGAAGCCCACCTGATAGCGATAGCCTGTGGCGAACCGCCGCAAGGTCGTGCGAAGTGGACCCTGAAGCTATTGGCTGACCGGCTGGTGGAATGTGAGATAGTGGAGAGCATCAGCACGGAAACGGTACGGAGGGTGTTGAAAAAAACGAACTCAAGCCCCACTTGAAGCAGAGTTGGTGTATCCCACCCGATCAGAGTGCCGACTTTGTGTGCGCAATGGAAGACGTGCTGGAAGTCTACCAGCGCTCATACGATGGGAATGAGGTGCTGGTGTGCATGGACGAGACAAGCAAGCAACAGGTCAAGGAGACGCGAGTGCCACGTCCGGCGGCGCCTGGTGTAGTGTCAACGTACGACTACGAATACGAGCGCAATGGGGTGAGCAGTCTGTTCATGCTATTTGCGCCGCTGGATGGGTGGCGCCGGGTCGAGATCAGGGAGCGTCGCACGAAAGTAGACTGGGCTCATGTGATAAAAAGACTGGTGGATGAGGACTATGCTGACAGAGAGCGGATCGTGCTGGTGATGGACAACCTCAACACCCACAAGCTGTCCTCGCTGTACGAGGCGTTCGAGCCTGCCGAGGCGAGGCGTATAGCTGAGAGGCTCCAGATACACTACACTCCCAAACACGGGAGTTGGCTGAACATGGCGGAGATAGAGATAGGCGTATTGGCTCGGCAGTGCTTGGACCGTCGCATTCCAGACAACGCCGCTCTGCACCAAGAGGTAAAAGCGTGGCAGGAGTGCCGCAACCGGGATCCGGTGCATGTCAACTGGCGCTTCACCACCGAGGATGCGCGCTTCAAGCTCAAGTCGCTCTACCCTTCAATACAAACATGCTGAACCACTAGGAGGGTTCACACGTATGACCAACGAATCCAACGGCGCCCGGCGCCCCAACGTCCTCTACATCCAGTCTGACCAGCACAACCCAAACGTCACGGGCTGCTACGGCGAAACGACTGTCAGGACTCCCAACCTGGACGCGCTCGCCGCGCGAGGCACGGTTTTCACCAATGCCTACTGCGCATCGCCCCTCTGCGTGCCGTCGAGGATTTCCCTCCTGACCGGACGATACCCCTACGAGAACGAGGTCTGGGGCAACTCCCATACGCTGAGTTCGGGGATCCCAACCTACGCCCACGCGATGGGAGCGGCAGGCTATCGACCGGTACAGGTCGGCAGGATGCACTTCATAGGCTACGACCAGCTTCACGGGTTCGCCGAACGCTACGTTGGTGACCACATCTCCAACTACTTCGCCAGCCTTCATCCCTGTGACCACGGGATGCTCAGGGGGGCCGACGGTCCTACGCGCACTGGTCTGCAGAAGTCCGGCTACGGACAGAGCTCCTATCAGATACTCGACGAAAACGTCGCCGCCGCGACGGTGGACTACATCAACAGGCTTGGCATCAGGAAGCGGGGCGGACTCGAGCCCGAGCCGTTCTCCCTATCCGTTGGATTCATGCTCCCGCACCCGCCATTCGTGGCGCGCAAGGAGGACTACGACCAGTACGTCGGAAAGGTGCCGATGCCCCGGATCCGCGAGCCGTACTCGGACAAGCTGCACCCGTACTTTCAGTGGTGGCGAAAGAGGACGGGCATCGAGGAGGTAACGGACGACGAGATCATGCGCAGCCGCACCGCGTACTGGGGACTCGTGACCCGGACGGACGCCCTGGTCGGACAGTTGCTCGAAGCGCTGCGTCGCAACGGTTTCGAGGACAACACGATGGTCATCTACTCGACGGACCACGGCGAGCACGTGGGCGAGCACGATCTCTGGTGGAAGACGACCTTCTACGAGGAGTCGGCCCGCGTCCCTGCCATAGTCTCCTGGCCGGGCGTACTTCCCGAAGGTGGGCGGTGCGACCGCGTCATAAACCATTTCGACCTCAACGCGACGATGCTGGACGCGGTCGGCGCGCCTCCGCTGCCGCGCTCGAACGGTCGGAGCCTGATCGACCTACTCAAGGACCCGGATAGTACGCCTTGGGAGGACGTCGCCTTCTCGGAGTTGGTCATGTACGCCCACCGGGAGCAGACATACGACGTAAACCCCGCGCCCGACGGCACCGTTCAGCGGATGGTCCGCTACAACGAGTGGAAGCTCAACTACTACCACGGCATGAGGCCGCAGCTCTTCAACCTGGCCGAAGACCCGGACGAGATAAACGATCTGGCCGAGGACCCGGCCTACAGCTCGATCAGAGACGAGCTTATCGAGCGCGTTCTGGACGGGTGGGACCCGGACGAGGTGACCCGCAAGATGGCGGTGGCGCAGCAGGACCAGAGGGTCATGACGGCCTGGGCCAGGAACGTCGAGCCGCCCGATAACTACCGGGCGGAACAGGGGCCCGAGATGGACTTCTTGGACGGCCCTTAGAAGGTGTTTCCAAGGTCCCTTCTCCCTTGGTGGGAGAAGGTTAGTATGAGGGGGAATCGTTCCTCTCCCGTCAAGGGACTCGACTAACCCCAAATCCACCACCTAAACCGAACCGACGATCCGATCCCGTAGCTAATTCAGCCTTGAAGACGGGGCCTCTCCTTTCACCTGCTGGGTGAAAGAACGAATTGTCGAAAATAACCAGTTTAGCTACGAAACTCAACCGCATCGCCAATTAGGTGGTGGATTTGGGCAATCCACGAAGGACACGAAGGGGGAGGAGGGCTGTGGTCGGAAGGACGGTGGGATGTTGTCAGAATCAGGATTTGCGGGATTTGTGGGATGGCAGGATGGGGCAATCGAAAGGCCCTACCGCGCAGCTGGCCGTTGTTGACACAGGCGGGCGCCTTTGCAACAATCCCGACCATCCAATTGAACAGATTCGAGGTGCGACTACATGAAGACAAGACGGCTGGGCCGGACAGAGCTTCAGGTGACGCCGCTGGGCTACGGCCTGGCGGAGATCGACCGGCAGGACAAGGGTGGCAGGGACATTTCAGGCTCTGCCCGAGTGTTGGAGGCGGTGCTCGACAGCGGCATCAACTTCCTCGACACGGCCGCGGGATACGGCATCACGGAAGAGCTGATCGGCGACTCGATCAGCCATCGCCGCGACGAGTACGTCCTCGCGACCAAGTTCGGCCCCATCTATGACGATGCCAGTGCCCGCGAGTTCGACGAGGCCGGGGTTACCGAGAGCATCGACCAAAGCCTGCGAAGGATGAAAACCGACCGGCTGGACATCATTCAGCTTCAGTACGGGGCCCCGGACACCGGCCTGCTGGCTCCCTACCGCGACGAAATCATCGACGCCATGATCAAAGCGCGCGAGGCGGGCAAGGTGAGATTCCTGGGTTTCGCGGGAGACAACGACTCGGCCGAATGGGCCGTCGAATGCGGCGCTTTCGATACCCTGCAGACGACTTTCAACCTTGTGGACCAGCGCGCCCGAAAGGGACTGTTCGCAAGCGCGCGCGCTAAAGACATCGGGCTGATCATCAAGCGGCCGCTGGCCAACGGCATCTGGGCGCGAGGTCTCTATGAACTTCAAAATATCCCCGACGACTACCCCGAAGCGTGGATAGTGAAGCGGCGCCAGTACAACGAACGGGTGCAGGCGATGAAGCAAGCCGGACCCATCTCGGGCGAGCCGGACGATCCAACGGCGCTTGCGCTCGGTTTCGTGTTTGCGCACGAGGCCGACACGGTGATCGTCGGCACGCACAACCTTTCGCATCTGAGCGCGAACATCGAGCTTGTCGAGAGCGGCGGGCCGGACATAGCCGAGGCGGCCGCGGATCTCCAACGCCGCTTCGACCTGCTTGGCGGCGACTGGGAGCAGGTGGGCTAACGGGGAGGCGGACGACGCTGCCACTACCGAGGTAGAGGCGGGTTTGAAACCCGCCCCTACGTTCTGGAAAATCGCGGCGTACTCACAACTAAATGGTATTAGCCGCCGCCGGTCACTTCGTGCCTCTGAGCCTGGGGTCGAGCAGGTCTCTGACGGCGTCGCCGAACATGTTCACGCCGTAGATCACGGTGGCGAGGGCAATCCCGGGGAACAGGGCCAGAGCCGGTTTGGTCTCCATGAACTTGCGCCCTTCTCCGCTGAGCATACCGCCCCAGCTTGGGACGTCGGGGGGCAGTCCGAATCCGAGGAAGCTCAGGCTGGCCTCGGCCATGATCGCCGATCCTATGCTGACGCTGAAGATGACGATCAGAGGGGCGGTGATGTTGGGTATGATGTGCCGCCTCAGCGTTCCCGTATGAGTGCTGCCGAGGGCGTGAGCGGCCAGAAAGTAGTCGTTCCCCTTTATCTCGATCACCGCGCTTCTTACCACTCTCGACCAGCCGATTCCATTCAGTATGCCTATGACAAGCACTATCTGCAGCATTCCGCGTCCGACTATGGACATTACGGTCAGCAGAATGAGCATGTAAGGAAAGGCTATCCAGGCATCGACGAATCTCTGCATCACTATGTCCAGCTTGCCGCCGAAGTAACCGGAGGGGACGCCTATTGCCGCCGCGACCGATACGGTAGCGGCGGTCGCGGCCAGTCCGACGACCATCGAGACTCGGGCGCCGTGGATAAGACGGCTGAGGATGTCTCTTCCCAACTGGTCGGCGCCCAGCATGTGGTCCCGCGAAATGGGGGCGAACCTATCCAGGATATTGATTTCGTCGATTTGGTAAGGGGCCAAGAGGTCGGCGAAGATGCCGCAGAAGAGCAGCGTCAGGACTATTACTCCGCCGATAATCCCCAGGGGCTTCTCATGCGTCAGCCTGAAGAGGAAGTCGACCCAGGGGCCGCGCCTCCTGGGTTCCATCTCCTGTACGGGGATATCCGTTGTCTGACTCATTCGTTGTCTCGACTAGTCGTAGCGTACTCTGGGGTCCAGGTAGGCGTAGGAGAGGTCCACCAGCAGGTTCGACACCACAACCACCGTCGCTACCACCATGTTTATCCCGGAAACGATCGTGTAGTCTCTCTGGTGCAGCGCCTGGAGCATGAGCTTGCCGGTGCCGGGCAGGGCGAATATCTGCTCGATGATTATGGCTCCGCCCACAAGCAGGACCAGCTCCGCCCCAATTACGGTCACCACCGGGATCAGCGCATTTCTCAGGGCATGTCTGACAACTACGAGGCTCTCCCTCAGACCTTTGGAGTATGCGGTGCGGATGTAGTCCTGCCGGAGCACTTCGAGCATCATGGTACGGGTCATTCTCATGGTCGTTCCGGCAATTTATTGGTAAGCTGGGCGAAAGAATTGTTACCGACGATGCGTTGATCCAAACGTATGGCTTTGACACTACTGGACTGGAAGCCC
>JAKZVY010000188.1:0-2687 GCA_047515825.1 Dehalococcoidia bacterium | reverse complement strand
ACTCAGATGTCCATGCCGCCTTCGCCGATCTTGGCGGTGACTTCGTAGGAGCCGAGGGAGGTGCCTGGACTGAGGGCCATCGCAAGTGTCGTTGCCGCATTCTACTGGCGACCGCGCGGCAACCGGGAATGCTCAATTGGCCGGGGCGTTTTGGTCCCGCGAACCCCTTTCAAAGGGGTTACCCCTAGAGGGGCGATTCTGGCTTCAAACGGGCCAATGTTTATAGGGGCGACGGAGGGGTGTTTTTAGAGGTCCGGGACCTTTCGACCGAGGGAGGGATCAGGGCACCGGCACGCGATCGGTGAGTTCCTCGAACCAGCTAAGGACCACGCTGACCAGTGGAGTTGACAGGGCTCGGCGTCCACGATAGCTTCGGGCGAAATGTCAGACCACAACCCCCAAGAGCGCCGTCTGTTCAGAGACTTGCAGGAGAGAAGCGTTCTGACCAGACAGATTCAGCGTCTGTCGAGCTCCATGCGGCGTCTGAAGGCCCGCGCCGCCAAGAGACGAAGCCATCGTTGGAGGGCTCGATACGCCAACTCGATCCAGCGAGCCACGGCGCAGCTGGTCGCGCTGGAGCAGCAAGCATCGTCCCGGGCGCACGAGCTGAGGTTGCGGGTGCAGGAGGAACTCGAAATCTCGGTTGAAGAGGTTCGGTCGTTCGAGGAGCAGCACAAGAAAGAGATCGCGGAGCTAAAAGTGGCTCACCAGGCGCTCCGCGCGACTGAGCAAGCCCTGAGCGCCGAACTCGCGTCCGAGGCGACGGACAAAGCAGACCGGCTTGCCGAGCTTCGACACAAGCATCGCCGCGCCGAACGCCAGTCTCGCAGGGAGGCGAAGGACGTCAACGATGTGGAACAGGAGCTGGCGTCCGAGGCGCGCGACCGAGAGATTCTCACGATCGAACTCCACAAGCTTCTCGAGGAGATCCAGCTACTTAGTCCGGAGTTCGCCGAGAGCCAGACGTAGCCCCCAAGCAACTCGCCTTTCCAACGACATACGATGCCTGATGTCGCCTTAGACCGCTGACTCGGACGGTCGCTCGAACCCGCAATTCCAGCACTCCCAGAATTGATTCTCCACTTCTTCACTGCACCTTGGGCAGGTCCAGGTCCAAAAGGGGGATGCCTCGGTCGGCTCGCCGTCTGTCTCTTGAGCGATATCGATGCCCGCCTGAGGCTCGCTCTCGACCGCCTGAGTGGTCGCAGAACTCATGCTGCTCTGAGCTTCATGCAACTCCTCCTGAATAGCATGTCTTGCCGGTCCTGCCTGCGTTTCGTCGAGTACCCAAAGTTCTGGCCATGGACGATTGCTCAAGGGACCAGAACGCGAACTTCGGATCTCGCACGCAATGCCACGTGACTTCAGAAACCCCTCGAGAGTGTCAACGTGGAGGAAGTCCGGACTGCTGTAGATTGGCACGCCTCCTTCCCCGGCGAACTCACTACTTTTCTCCTCCTGCGACTCCGGGGCCGCAACCGGTATGGAGCGCCGCTGCAACTCCTCTCGGATGACGCGTTGCCCTGCCACGGTGTAGTCAAGGATCGTACGCGCAGCTTCTTCAAGAGACTCGTCGGACTTTCCGGCCCAAAGCTCCTCGAGTTCCGCAAGTCTGTCGGGTGATGCAGGTGATTCTCCAGAGATTCTGGACTCGCCTTGAGACTCAATCGACTCTGGAAGGCTCCGCATGTCGTGCCGACAAAGCGGACACATGGAGCCCACGGCCTGAGCCGACTGGCCACAGTGGGGACACTTCCTCATCGCGTTCGATGCACCTGGCCCATGCCGCCTTCGCCGATCTTGGCGGTGACGGCGTAGCGGCCGAGGGTGGTGCCGGGGTGGAGGGGCATCAGTCGAGACCTACTGTCAGTTCCCGGTAGATTCGACGTGTGGCCATTTCCATCGCTCGCGAGTAGCCCTGAAATCGTTGGTACTGCGGTAGCTCGACGTTGGCGACGGTCTGTTCTTCTGTCGCTCCCTGGTCAATCTGCTGCTGAACGACTCGCTGCACATCAATCAAAAGCTGCCTGTGGCGGCTGAGTCCTTGCCGTGTGTCGCGCGGGTCCTCGGGTAGAAACCCATGCCCCGGTACGAAGATGTCCGCTTCCAGCCGCTCGGCCGCTTCCAGAGTTCGTAGCCAGTCGCTGGGGTAGCTGTCCGCCATATACGGAAACTCGTCAAAGTTGAATACTTCGCTCAGATACGCAATCCGATCTGCGGGAACAAAGACGATGCTGTCCCCTCGCGTGTGGGCGCGACCCAAATAGAGAATCTGGATCTCTTTGCCACCGACATAGACCGTCACACGGTCGCGATAGGTCTGATCTGGAAGCTGAGCGGCTTGGGTATCGGCGGGCGCATCGTTCAGCAACCCGACCAGGTCTGCCCGGTAGTTCTCATGGCCGATGTTGAAGGCGTCCCGATACTCCGCATTACCGCCGGTGAACCGACCATGGAAGGTCGAAGACACAAGAAACCGAATGGGTTGAGGCGTCACGCGGGAAATCGCCTCGCGAGCCCGTCGAGCAATCGCTTCTGAACCCAAGGCGTCCACGACCACAACCCCGTCGCTGGTGACGATGAAACCACTATTAAAGGTCGAGGAGACTCCGGGCGCGCCGTCGGTGTGGAGGTAGACGTAGTGGCCCGGAATGATCTGTCTCAAGCCACCAGGTCGATCTTGGTTC
>JAKZVY010000187.1:0-2967 GCA_047515825.1 Dehalococcoidia bacterium | reverse complement strand
CCTCTACTCCCAGCCCCTGACCGCAACCTGCCTAAGAGCATGATCCGTGAGCACCAGAGCCATCATCGACTCGACGATCGGCACCGCGCGGGGAAGGACGCACGGGTCGTGACGTCCCCTGCCCTTCAACGTAGTCGAATTGCCCTCTACGTCCACGGTCTCCTGCTCTTTCATGATGGTGGCTGTCGGCTTGAATCCGACGCGGATCACGATGTTCTCCCCGTTGGATATGCCTCCCTGGATGCCCCCGGAGTTGTTGGTGCGCGTTCGGATGCGACCGTCCTCGTTGTAGAAGGGGTCGTTGTGCTGCGATCCCGTCAGGTACGTTCCGGCGAACCCGGACCCAACCTCGAACCCTTTGCTGGCCGGAAGCGACAGCATCCCCTTGGCGAGATCAGCCTCCAGCTTGTCGAATACCGGCTCTCCCAAGCCGATTGGAACGTTTCGCGCCACACACTCGACAACCCCTCCGAGCGAATCGCCGTCCTTGCGCGCCTGCTGGATTCGCTCGATCATCCGCTGCGCCATGTCTGGATCTGGGCAGCGCACCATCGTCTCCTCGACCTCTCCGGCCGTAACATAGTCTGGATCGACCTCTGCTTCGAGGTCGGACACTCTCTTCACGTATGCGACGATCTCGACTCCAAACCTGCGGCCGAGAAGCTTCTTCCCAATCGCGCCCCCGGCTACTCGCCCAATCGTCTCGCGCGCGCTCGCCCGTCCGCCGCCCATCCAGTTTCGGATTCCGTACTTGGCCTGATAGGTGTAGTCTGCGTGAGATGGCCGGTACTTGAGACGCATCTCCTCATAGTCGCGGCTTCTCGCGTCCCGGTTCCAGACGGTTATATGGATGGGGGTCCCCAGGGTAAGCCCTTCGAACACTCCGGAGAGTATTTCGGCCTGATCGCCCTCGCGTCGCTGCGTGGAGATCACGCTCTGACCCGGTCTGCGGCGGTCCAGTTCACGCTGTATGTCCTCCTCAGCCAGCGGAAGCCGTGGCGGACACCCGTCGACGCTTACCCCAACCGCCTGACCATGGGACTCGCCCCAGGTGGTGATCTTGAACAGTTGCCCAAAAGAGTTTGCCATGTACTACCTCGTAAGGCGGCCCAGAGCCGCCTCTCGGACTGCACTAGCTATGTTATCATTGAACTGCGACCCAACGGGCCCGGATTGAACACCTGCCAGCGCCTTTCGCTACGGCGAACGAGTGCGGCTGGCAGTCCGGGCCCATTTTCTTTATGGAACTCGTTCCAGAAAAAGTCCAAAGTCTTTACTTTGATGGGGCTAAATCCCTTGCATCGGGTGGTGGAAAAGATGCACCCTTAGTTCATGAAAAGAAGTTCACTGAAATCTGCGACCCCTATTAGTATAACTTCATCCAAACCCCTAGTAGAAGTAAAGGATCCGACACCAGGCCTAGCAGATCCAGAGACCAAAGGGGTCCACGACGACTTCGTCGCAGAGCCGGTGGCGGATCCCCAAGAAAGACCTGCTCCAAAGCCCGTCGTCAGTTCCGCTCGCCGGAGTGCCTCTCCAACCCTGCACCTTCCCCCACGCGAGGAGCAGGGCTGGAAGCGGACATTCTCTTCGCTGAGAAACCGGGATTTCCTGTTTCTGTGGCTAGGAATGATCGTACTGATGGGCGGGATGCAGATGCAGATGCTCGCCCGCGGATACCTGGTGTACGAGATCACTGGCTCTGCGTCGCTGCTGGGAATCGTCGCCGCAGGCTCCGCGTTCCCGATGCTGACCTTGGCCCTGTTCGGCGGAGCGATCGCCGATCGTGTCGAGAGAAAGAAGCTGATACAGATAGGTCAGCTAATCGTCGGCGTGCTGGTATTGCTGGTAGGAGTATCCATAGCGATGGACTGGATCCAGTGGTATCACCTCCTGGCAGCCTCGGTGATTCAGGGGGCGGTGTGGGCGTTGACGATGCCCGCGCGCCAGGCGCTCATTCCCCAGATCGTCGGTCCCGAAAAGATCACCAACGCGATGGCGCTGAACTCGGCCGGCATGAGCGCGATGACGCTTGCGGCCCCGGCAGTCGCCGGCGGACTCTACGCCCTGGCTGGACCTGAAACCGTCTACTTCGTCATCACGGCCCTGAGCCTAGCCGCGATGGGCCTCACCTCCCTAATCAAGACCCCCGAACAGAGCGGCGCAACCCGGAAGCGTCCGCTGATGAACGAGATCGGCGAGGGCCTGAGCTACATTCGTGGGAACTCGTTGGTGCTTATCTTACTTGTCGTCGGACTCGCCACGACGCTATTGTCCGCACCGTTCATGTCCCTCCTGCCCATCTTCGTCGTCGACGTCTACGACAGGGGGCCGGAATCGATGGGCCTTCTGGTCGCCATCATGGGAGCAGGAGCGCTGGTCGGATCGCTGGCGGTTGCGGCTATGGGAGCCTGGCGCAGGGGGTTGCTTCTGATGGTCGGTGCGTTCTCGACCGGCATCGCGCTCGCCCTGGTCGCCGCCATTCCCTACTATACGGCGGCCACCGTGATAATGCTTCTCATGGGACTTGGAGACGCAGGCCGCCGCACCATCAACATGGGACTGATAATGGAGGTTTCGGACAACCGATACCGCGGCAGAGTCATGAGTGTCTTCATGATGAATTTCGGCCTTATGCCCTTGAGCGTGCTGCCCGCAGGACTGGCCGCCGACGTCATCGGCGAACGGGCCGTTATGGGAGTTCTAGGAATTGGCCTGATAGCCGTCGCGGCCTGTGTGCTCGCGACCCAGAAGCGGCTGAGGGATCTGAATTAGTCGGGAGAGAGATGTGAGGAGCGAGAGAGAATTCACTCCCCTCACTCCTCACGTTCTTTATCCTAGTCTCCAAGCACCGTCTCTACTGCGCGTTCGCCGACTCGAGCTCCCTGGATTGAGTCTCAAGCTCTCCCACGGCGTCGGCCACCAGGACCGGGTTCAACCTTGATGCGTGATCGGAGTACCCTGCCC
>JAKZVY010000186.1:0-21858 GCA_047515825.1 Dehalococcoidia bacterium | reverse complement strand
CGTCTGAAGGTCATCTTTAGGAAAGGCGGGCACGGCACGGACTTCGTGACACCATATTTTGTTTTGATGTCGCCAAAGGAGTCCGAGAATATAAAATGCGACGAGTGGCTGGATTTTATGAAACAGGGTAACAAGCCAATCTGGATGGAACTCCGCCTTCAGAAGGGGCTACTAAGGACTACTCGATCCGACGCAGATTGCAAGCAAGGCAAAGAAGGTGGCTTTTTGCGCATAGACCGCGTTTCCTGAGTAACTCAAGCGGAGTATCTGTTCACATTATGAGGTCCCGCCCTTTTTATTCGGCTCCCTCGAAGAACCGGCGTGGGTTGTCGACGAAGATATTGCGAATGTCCTCTTCGGTCGCGCCCAAGTCCTTTAGCCTCGGAATCACGCGACGGGTGATGAACAGGTAGCCGTCCGGGTTGTACCGGCGCCTCTCTTCCTGCATCTCCTGGCTGGTTATGCTCAGCGTCACGGACCAGTCGTGGCCCAGCATGATGCGTCGGCCCCACCCGGCCTGTATCAGCTTCCATGCGGTCTGAGTGCGACCCTCCCAGTCCGGCGTCAGCTCCGTCTTTCGTCCCGGGTATCTGTCCAGTCCAATCCAGACTCCACGCTCCAGAAGTCCGATCAGGTACTCGGTGTCCGTGGTGTCGTTGCTGTGACCCACGTAGACGCGGTTCAGATCGACGCCCTCGTCCTCAAAGATGCGTACCTGCTGCTCGCCGACCCGTTCCGGCGCCCAGGTGTGCGTCGAGATCGGAACCCCAGTGGACTTCTGGGCACGAGCGGCGGCGCGCAAGATGATCTCGCCCTCCGGGGTCACGCCGCCCACGTCGTTGGCGACCTTTATGATCCCGGCCCTGATGCCCGTGCCCTCTATCCCCACCTCGATCTCGCGTATGTACAGCGGGGCGATCATGTCGGGCGTGGCCGTCCAGAACACTCTGGGAATGTCTCGCCATGTTCCGGTGGCGCAGATGATGTTTACACCCGATTCCCTCGATACCTGTTCGATCAAGCGTATATCGCGTCCCAGGTCGATGGTCGTGACGTCGATCATCGAGCGCAGCCCTTCGGAGTAGGCGGCGCTCAGCTCGGCGATTCCCCGCTCGATCGACCCCTCCCGATCCACGAACTCGGGATAGACGTACTGTATCCCGGCTGAGGCTATCAGCACGTGCTCGTGAGAAAGCGTGAATCCCAGGTCCGCAGTGTCCATCGGTCCAAGAACTGAATTAATGGTGGTCATGTCTCGTCCTCCTCGGTTGCGGCCTATTATGCCGTAGGCAGTAGGGTCTTTCCAGTGTGCAAGGGAGGTGCCAGAGTATTTCGGGTATTGGACGCGGTGCGGGTAGAGCGGTATCAACCACCCTCCCCCAGTACTCTCCAATCAAGGGAGAGGAGTCACCGGAGATATCCGAAAGACTCCGATTTTAGAGGTGTTTATCGTATGGCAAATTGGCCACAGTGAAGTATAATGCGCATCAGCCCCAGTGAAGCTTTCTCATAATCTGGAATTATGCCACCTGTCAACTTCCACCAGTTGTCCATCTTCCACACCGTCGCCCGCGTTGGGAGCTTCACGAAAGCGGCGGCCGAGTTGGACATCAGTCAACCCGCGGTGTCCATCCAGGTCAAGCAGCTTGAGCGCAGCCTCCAGACCACGCTCTTGAGCCGGCTGCGGAGGGGCGTGGTGCTGACCGATACCGGCGAGGCGGTGTACGGGTACACCAAGCGGATATTCTCACTGGCAGATGAGATGCGTTACGCGATCCAAGATATCAAGGGCCTGGCTGCCGGCAAGTTGACCATCGGGTCGTCGTCGACCCCCGGGGAGTGCATCCTTCCTCTCGTCATCGGCATATTCCACTCCCGCTATCCGATGGTCGAAGTTTCCCTCTCCATATCGAATACGCAGACTGTGGTGGACCAGATACTAAACAGACAGCGAGACCTCGGCATGGCCGGCGCCCCTGTCGATCAGGACGGCCTAGTATCGTTCCCGTACGCGAACGACGAGGTGGTGCTGGTGTCGTCGGCGGCGCATCCACTGGCGCGGAGAGGTCAAGCCAGCGTTGAGGACATCAACGGGCAGTCGTTCATAATGCGGGAGCCGGGATCTGCCACGAGGAAGGCGGCTGAAGACAGCCTCGCTGAGCGCGGCGTCCGGGTGAAAGTCGCCATGGAGCTGGGCAGCAACGAGGCGGTCAAGCGTGCCGCGGCGGCCGGACTCGGGCTGGGCGTGCTTTCAAAGTTCTCAGTCGGGCCGGACGTCGCCGCTGGATACTTGAGGGTGCTGAGGGTGAGCGGTTGGAAGTGCGAACGCCCCCTCACTGTGTTCTATCGTAACGACGGGCACATCTCGACGGTGCAGCGCGCGTTTCTGACCCTCCTGGAGACCGAAAGGCCGCTTCCGCCGGTGCCGTTTTGATGCTCTGAGTACAAGACAGTTCTCAAACAAACAATCAGGGCGCGCAATGATGCTTGACCTTGGCTCAGCCGGAATGTAGCATTGTGATACTGTTATCCACAGTTTTATCTTACCGTCACGTAAACTTGGGATAAACTGTTCTCATCCCCTGAGATTTCTTGAGAAGATTAGGAGATAATGAATGGCACTCACCATTGAACGCGACAACGGAACCCTGATCGCAAAGGCTCAGGGCCGTTTGGACGGCACCAACGCTCAGGAGTTTCAGGGGGAGCTAACGAACGCGATCGCTGATACGGATCGCGCCGTGGTTCTGGACCTCGAACAGCTATCGTACATCAGCAGCGCGGGCCTTCGTGTCATTCTACTCACCGCCAAGGCGCTGCAGAGGCAGGATGCGGAGTTGGCGGTCTGCTCGCTCTCGGACCCGATACGCGAGGTCTTCGCAATAAGCGGCTTCGACAAGATCATTACGGTTCGCGATTCGCAGGCTGAGGCAATCGCCGCGTTGAGAGGATAATTTGCCTTCCGCGTGGGTCCAGCACCGGAGGTGTAGCTAGAGATCAATACCAACGTAGAGGAGCCCAAGTATGGTAGCGGCGCGAGGCCCATACAAAATCCTCGTGGTTGACGACGAGCCGGACGTTGAGCCCCTACTTCTTCAGCGTATGCGGCGCAAGATCCGATCCGGCAGATATCAGTTTCTGTTCGCCCACAACGGCGTGGATGCTCTGGAGAAGCTCAACAAACACGAGGGCATCGACATGGTGCTGTCGGATATCAACATGCCTCAGATGGACGGCCTCACGCTACTAGAGCAGATACCTGCGGTCGACCCGAACATCAAAGCCGTGATCATATCGGCTTACGGAGACATGAAGAATATCCGGACCGCGATGAACCGGGGCGCATTCGACTTCGTTACCAAGCCCCTTGACTTCGACGACCTACAGGTCACCATTGACCGAACACTCAACCACGTGGAAGAGTGGCGCGAGGCGCTCTCGTCGCGTGACAAGCTGGTGGCACTGCAGAACGAGCTCGACATCGCCAGCCAGATGCAGCAGTCGATCCTTCCCACTGCATTTCCCAAGACATCCGGCTGCCAGGTTTACGGCAACATGGAGCCCGCGCGCAACGTGGGAGGGGACTTCTTCGATGTTCTGCGCTTGGGGAAAGGGAAGATCGGCCTCGCCATCGCCGATGTCTCGGACAAGGGCGTGCCCGCCGCTCTCTTTATGATGTCCAGCCGCACGCTGTTGAAGGGCGCGGCCATTGGTAAGATCGAACCTGGTCTAGTGCTTCGCGAGGTCAACGACCTGCTTCACGAGAACAACGAGACGGTGATGTTCGTCACCCTTCTGTACGCGGTGTACGATCCGGCTACCGGAGAGTTCACCTACGCGAACGGCGGACACAATACTCCGGTAATCGTCCACGCCGACGGAAGCTCGACCCTGCTCCCGCTGACCGGTGGGATCGCTCTCGGAGTGGTGCCCGACCTTGAATACGACCAGGAGACCGTAACGCTCTTACCCGGCGACACCGTCGTTCTCTATACCGACGGCGTCACTGAGGCTATGAACGACAAAGAGGAAGAGTTCGGCATGGAGCGCCTGTGCGAAATCTTCAGGGGGATTCACCCGAACGACTCCAAGGAGCTAAACATGAAGGTTTTCGAGGCCGTGAATACCTTTGCGGGCGACACCCCTCAGTCAGATGACATCACCTGCCTGACGCTACATCGCAGCGAGGCTTAGAGGCTTAGAATTGAGCGCGAAGCTGTCTCTGAAAATCCAAACCGAGCCCAGCGAGCTGAACCATATCTTCGCTGCCGTAGAAGACCTTGGAGAGAAAGAAGGCTGGTCGCCAGACCTCGTTTTTCGCGTGAATCTGGCGCTTGAGGAGCTGGGACTCAACATCATGAACCACGGTCATGATGAGGGCACCCATGAGATAGAGATCAACCTGACCTCCGAGGCGGACGCGCTCACCATCGAGATCAAGGATGACGGCAAGCCCTTCGATCCCCTGAGAGACGCCCCCGAGCCCGACCTGGATTCGCCAGTTGGGGTCCGTAACCCCGGAGGGCTGGGCGTCCACTTGGTACGCACGATGATGGACGAGCTGAGCTACCGGCGGGAGCAGGGCAAAAACCACGTGACCCTGGTCAGCCGGAGGGGTGAATGAGGCTCTGGGTCGGTCTATTCGCGGTCGCGCTGCTGGCGCTGGGAATCGGGGGAGTCGCCATCATCGCCGTGTTCGGGAGTATTGCCGGCTGGAATCCATTCGATAGATCCGGCTCGGTCCAACCGGATCCCTCTCTCGCAGTGGGGGTAGAGCAAGAGATAGCCCCCACTGACGCGGACGAAGCTGACGCAATGGAACCCGGCGTATCTGACCAGAGCATCATCTTTGGCCAGTCCGCCGCCTTCAGCGGCCCGGCCAAGGAGCTCGGCACGAACATTCGCCTCGGCATCGAGGCGGCCTTTAACGAGGTGAACCGGCGTGGAGGCCTCCACGGACGCACTCTAGAGCTCTTATCTCTTGACGACTTCTACGAGCCGGAGGCCGCCATCGCCAACACACAGCGCCTGATAGATGAGGGGGTATTCGCGCTAATCGGAGCAGTCGGAACGCCGACGTCGCGCTCCGCCGCACCCATCGCCGCAGAGGCGGACGTTCCATACATCGCACCCTTCACCGGCGCGGAGTTCCTGCGAGACCCAAAGTGGGATAACATCATCAACATGCGAGCCTCCTATTATCAGGAGACTGAGGAGATGGTCGCCCGTTTGATAGGCGATCTAGGCATCGAGCGAATCGCAGTGATATACCAGGACGACTCCTTCGGGCGCGCCGGATACCGCGGAGTGCTCCTGGCACTGAGCCGACGCAACATGGAGCCGGTGTCCACAGGGTTCTATCCACGCAACACGACGGCGGTCAAGACGGCCCTGCTCGATGTTCACGAAGGTGAGGCCCCCGAGGCGGTCATTATAATTGGAGCCTACAATCCCGTCGCCTCCCTGGTCAGCTGGACGCGGCATATTGGCCTGGACCCGGTATTCATGACTGTCTCTTTCGTGGGTAGCAACGCATTGGCAGAAGAGCTCGGCGAGGATGGCGCCGGCGTATTCGTCACCCAGGTGGTGCCCTTTCCGACAGACAAATCTCAGTCTATTGTGTCCGCATACCATGAAGCTCTCTCCGCCTACGCCCCCGGAACCATTCCCGGCTTCACTTCATTTGAGGGATACCTGGCAGGTCGTCTGGCTATCGCCGGGGTCGAAGTCTGTGGTCGAGGGGTTGACCGGAGATGCTTCCTGGAGGGTATGCGAAGCTCTGAAGTCATCAGCATCGACGGCTTCGAACTCAGATACGGACAAGACGACAACCAGGGATCAGACGCCGTCTTCCTGAGCGTGATCGGCAGCGACGGAGACTACCATCCGATTGAAACACTCATTGAAGCGAACCGGTGGGTGACAAACTGAAGCGCCTGATCCAGAACACTGCGAGTGCCCTGACTCGGATCGACTACACCGATTTTAGGGGCAATAAAGCAGCCGTAGCCGACTGGCTCAAAGGTCTGGCCGAAAAACGCTACCTCGTCTCCACCCAGATCTACTTCGCATTTGGTGGGGCCGCATTGCTCACCTTGACCGCAAGCCTGGTCGGCTGGTACTCATTCGACCAGGTGGGCAATTTCCAGAGTCGAGTAAATGAGGGCAGCGTTCCCGAAATGTCCGCCGCCTTCGGTATTGCGCAGCACGCCAACACGCTGGTGTCTGCCGGACCTCGCCTCACCACAACCACCGGTCCTGAAGATTACAACAACGTTGCCGCCAGCATCGCCGAGTCGAACACCGCTCTCGTTGGACAGCTCGCGCTCTTACAGGGGCAGCACGCCGCCGACGAGCGATTTGCCCGAATGCGCACTCACGTAGACTCGCTGACGTCCAACACACACACGATTCAGGTTGGCATGGTCAAGTCGTTTCCTCGGGCGACTCGCATTGCGGCCCTGCAAGCTGAGATCGTGGAGGTCGGCAGTCAACTGGACGACATTCTGCTGCCAGCCATAGACGACCAGTTTTTCTACGCGATGACCGGATACGGCAGCCTGGACGAACCCCCGGAGACTCGCACTGAGGAGTTCTCTGAAGAAGAGTTCGCGCGTTACCGTCACCTGTCTGAACTGCAGGCGGACGTGAGCGCCGTTGCACAGATCCTGGCGAGCGCATTCGGTCTATCGGCCGCCGACTCGCTGGAACCGCTGCGGGAGCGCCTCGATGCGGCCAGGAGCCGCATCGCGCACAGTCTTGACGCGCTCGGAGATTCCGAGCTGCGAGAGGACGTCGAGCCGTTGATTGACCGCCTGTTCGAGCTTGGCGTTGGATCGCTGAGTAGCCTCGAACTCCTCGATGCCGATCTCAGACTTGCCGAGCTCCAACACGACTTGCTCGCTGAAAACCGCGGCATAGCCGTCGACCTGCTTGACGAAGTGGATGTTTTCGTCGGCATCGCCAACACCCACGTTGAGGAAGCGATCCTGGACTCTGGACAGGCGATCCTTCTAGGCAAAATCCTCCTTGCGGCGCTCAGCTCGGTCAGCATAGGTGGAGCGGCGCTCATCGCGTGGTTGTTCGTCGGCAGGATACTGATGCGCCGTCTCGCGTTGCTGTCGGGCTGGATGCAGCGAATGGCCGGGGGAGATCTCGAGTCCAGCGTCGAGCTTGGCGGACGCGACGAGGTTACCGAGATGGCAGGGGCGCTCGAGGTGTTCCGACGGCACGCCATCGAGGTCCAGCGTCTGAACCTTGTGGAAAGGCTGGCCGAAGAACTGCAGGGCAAGAACGATCAGCTAGAAAGCGCCCTGGGTGACCTTCAACTCGCGCAGAACCAGATAGTAGCGCGCGAGAAGTTGGCGGCTCTCGGTGAGCTGACGGCAGGAGTGGCGCATGAGATCAGGAACCCTCTGAACTTCGTGAAGAACTTCTCCGAGGTTTCGGAGGAGCTTATTGACGAGCTGAAGGAGATTCTCGAAGAAAAAGGGCCGATGACCGACGAGCGGCGGGGTCTCATCAAGGAGATTTCCGGAGACATCACCGACAATCTCGAACGAATCCGCACGCACGGAAACCGCGCCGACCGCATCGTTCACGACATGCTGATGATGGGACGCGACTCCAGCGAGTGGCGGCCGGCCAACATCAACAACCTGCTCGACGAACACGCGCGGCTTGCGTACCACAGCGCGCGGGCGGCGGACCCGAACTTCCAGCTCAATATCAAGCAGGACCTCGATCCTGAGGTGGGCGAGATCGAAGTTATTCCCCAGAACCTGGGCCGCGTCTTCCTGAACATGGTGAGCAACGCCGGCTACGCCACGGACGAGAAACGACGCACCAGGCCGGGCGCGGGCGACGGGACCTACTTCCCAACGCTGTGGCTTACCACGCGACGTGGAGAGGAACGGATTGAGATTCGGATCAGGGACAACGGAAACGGCATCCCGTCCGATGTCATCGACAAGATATTCAACCCTTTCTTCACTACCAAACCCACGGAGCAGGGGACCGGCCTCGGCCTCGCCATGTCAAACGACATCATTCGCGAGCACGGCGGTGAGATACGGGTCGAAACGGAACCCGGCGAGTTCACGGAGATGATAGTCGATCTGCCCCTGGAGCCGCGTACAACTGTGATGTCGGCGATGGAGGCGGTGGAGGAAGCGATGGGGGCGGTGGGGGAAACGATGGAGGCGATGGGGGCGACGGAATCCGCCACCAGTTAGCCGCGAGTACTTCGTAGGCCCCTTACATTTTTTGGTCGAAGACCGAATGGAGGTTGGGCGTCTCTTCATCAAAGACCGGAATTGGGGCTAGCGGTCGGTTTCGAATCGTCCGATGAAGTCGGATTCGCTTTTGGTCAGCCTGGCAAGCCTGGCCAGGGAGATTTCATCCGGGGGCACTATCCCACCTGAGAAGATCAGCTTCATGGCGTCCTCTACGGAGAGGTCGGTCTCAAAGAGGTCGTCTTCTACGACCAGCACCATGTTTCCTGAGGTCGGATTGGGGACAGTGGGTATGTACACGATGGCGAGGGACTCCTCCCTTCCGGGAGCCTGTACGCGGGCGGTCACGAAGCCCATGGCGATCATGCCCTCGCGCGGCCACTCCAGGAAGACTACCCGGCTGAAATTGTACTGGGCCGTAAGGGCTGAGGTGGCCTGCAGGGTGACTTCATATATGCCCTTGGCGACGGGTATGCGACGCAGAACCTCGCTCAGCCAGCCCATCAACCGCCTGCCGAAGCCAATTGAGACCAGCAGTCCGATCAGGTAGAAGACGACGATGACCGTGATGATCCCGATGCCCGGAAAGTCCAAGGTCCGATCGTACACCGGGGGCAGATCGTGCACCAACGGCCTTATGAACTCATCGGCTTTTGCGATGATGAAATACATGACAAAGGCCGTGACCAGCATCGGCAGGAGCTCGAAGAGGCCAGCCACCGTTCTGCCCTGGATATGGTTCATAACCCGCTGGAACGGGTTCGGCCCTTTCTCCTTGTCATTCTTGGTGCTCACAACTCATGCTCCCATATGCGCTGGGCAGCGGGCTAGGCAAATCTCCGTTCAAGAGCAGTGTCTACCCTGCCTTGGCTACCTTCTCTCTTGGTAGGCCCTCTCCCTGGCAGGCACTCTTTTGGAAATAAGGTTCATTGTCCCTCTGGATGCTTAGAAAATATATCAGAGAGTCGAGTCTTTTCCCACCTAGTTCTTAGCCATTATCTAAAAAGATTAGGCCGCGCCGAAGAGGGTTCCACGCGGGGGACACAGACCTGTATCTTGCTCTTCCTCGGTATTTCGAGAGAGCTGCGGATAACAGCCTGTACTTCCGACGCTACTTCTTCCCCACATTGTTCCCCCACCGATCCGTGTTATGATTCCCATTCCTGAGTTCTATCGTTGGCACTCGATACAGGAGAGGCTCGGCAGCATATGTCTGACAATCCGCCAGCAGCCGACCATACGCAAGATCCAATTCGATCTCCGGTTGGAGACGTGGTGTGCTTCGGGTTTTTGACGCACTGCTTGCTCATGATGGTCGAGCACCTACCATCCCAAAATGGTGGGGCGTTCGTCCTGGACACGTTTGAAACCGTGGGAGACGATGCGGTAATCGTCGCAAGCATTCTGAATAGGTGGGAGGTCCCAACCAGGCTCATCTCCTCTCCGGTGGGAGACGACCATCACGGGGAGAAGGTCATAGAGCACCTGGGGGCTTGGGGAGTGGATGCCGAGCAACGAGTCAGTGAAGGACTAACGACACCGCTAGAGGTAGGAATAGTGGATGCCAGCGGCGCACGGACATATTTCCAGCGACGGGGTCCTGCCGCTATGGCAACATTGACCGCGCCGCATCCTGGGCAATTGTCGGGAGCGGGGCTGCTGTACGTGGACTGGTACGACGGCCCAAGTGTATTGGCAGCTATGGAAATCGCCTCCTCCCAGGGCACACCTGTTTTTCTCAATTTGGAGTCGCAATACGATGATAATCCCAGACTACCGGGTTTGCTTCGAAATGCCAGCATTTGCCAGGTATCCATGGACGAACCGGGAGCTTCGGGAGACCCGGTCGACGTCGCCCGCTCGTTGATCGATCAGGGTGTGGGAACCGCATTGGTAACTTTGGGAGCGAACGGCTGCGTTGTCGCCCAGGGACGGCAGGCCTTTTGCATCCTGCCTCCAGAGATAAGGGTCATAGACGGCTTTGGAGCCGGGGCGGCTTTTTCCGCCGGAATCATCTACGGGCTTCGGGCAGGATGGTCGTTGGAAAACAGCGCCCGGTTTGCCAGCGCCTACGCCGCGCTCAAGTGCGAGGTGGGGGGAATCTCGGCATTGTCCATAAGCGAAGTCCAAAAGGCCGCCGCAAACGTGGATTCCCGACCGCAGTCCTTGTGAATGAGCGCTAGGCGCGCAACTCCAAGCGAGGACTCAGTAAACGGTCCGGCACAGCGGTCTGGCGCATGAACTTGATCAGGAACCGATGGAGCTCACGAGCGTCATACGGATTTTCGTGTATCACGTTCTCCTGCTGGCCTGGGTCGGAAGTTAGGTTGTACAGCTCAGACACTCCCTCCTGGGGGCTGTGAAGAAGGCTCCACTCGCCCGAGGTAACTGTCGTGACGGGAGGATCCAGCAGGGAGCGTAGAAAGTTGTCCACAGAACGAACCGGGTCACCAGGGTTGGCAAAGGGAATGCCGCTAACTACGAACTCACGTCCTGGGAGCGACGGGTCGCGCATTCCGGGGACCAAAGACCTGCCCTGGACAAAGGCCGGAATCTCTAGACCGAGGATGTCGAGCACGGTCGGCATCATGTCGACGGCGCTGCTGAGACCCCTGTACCCTCCCGGAGCGATTCCGGGCACGTAGATTAGCAGGGGGATGTGTACGAGCTCTTCATAAAGCGGAGAGTAGCTCCACATAGATCCGGGTTCATCGTATGACCGAAGGGTGCCATCCGGATGTTTATCCGAGCTCATCTTCCCAAAGAGGCCGCCGTGCTCTCCGAAATAGAAGCCGTGGTCTGAAGTGAAGATGATGGCGGTCTTGGTCATCAGGCCCATGTTTTCTACCGACTTCAGCAAATGTCCCAGCCAGGTGTCCACCATCGTAATCTCGCCGCAGTAGGCAGCGTGCCCCTTGCGAACCTGCTCTTCCTCGTACCCGGGCACGTCGTTCCAGTTGCCGTACAGGGGGAGGACCAGCTCGCCGTCGTACCCAGGCCAGTACAACTCCGTATAGTAGGCTGGGGCGTCCCATGGCTCATGCGGGTCCCAGGTGTCGACGTATAGGAAGAAGTCCTCTTTGTAGTGGTTCTCAAGCCACCGCATGGCGGTCATGAACGTGCGGGGAGCGTTGCGGTCCGATTCGTAGCGCCATGCCGCTCGGACATCCAGGGATTCGTGGTGGTATCCGGGATCGGGAATCAGGCTCCACAGGGTATCCTGGCCCCTGTTCATGAAGAAGGACTGAAATCCTCTGTCGTAGTTCATTCCGTCACGCAGATAGTACGGGGTATCGACCGACGCGGCGGTATGGAGTCCGTGTCCGGCCAGTATCTCGGCCAGAGTAGTCACCCCGCTGGGCAGAGGTTCCCAGCCCATAAAGGACATGGTCCAGCGCCCAGTTGCGTGGTCTGCCCGAGTGGGCATGGTAGGAAACCCCCCGGAGTAGTGACCGTCGAACCTGACGGACCGGGCGGCAAGAGCGTCCAGAGAAGGCGTGTGGATTTCCGTATTGCCGTAAGCGCCTATATGGTCTTTGCGGAAGGTGTCCGAAACTATCCAGATTACGTTCATTCCAACCCCTTCCGGGGAACCCACCGCTAGTCTTTGAACTTGCTGAAGACGACACAGGCGTTCTGGCCGCCGAATCCGAAGCTGTTGGACAGGACAGTGTCCACATCGGCGCGGCGCGCCTCGTTCGGGACGTAGTCGAGGTCGCAGTCGGGGTCCGGGTACTCGTAGTTGGCCGTCGGGTGAATAACGCCCTGCTGGATCGACTTGACGCACGCCACCGCCTCGATCGCGCCCGCGCCGCCGAGAGCGTGGCCGATCATAGACTTCGTGGAGCTTATCGGCACCTCGTAGGCCCGGTCTCCGAAGACCGTCTTGATGGCGAGGGTTTCGACGTGGTCGTTCTTGGGCGTTGACGTGCCGTGCGCGTTGATGTAGCTGATGCCGGCAGGCTCCAGTCCGGCGTCTTCGATCGCCCAGCGCATTGCGCGCGCCGCGCCTGAGCCGTCTTCGTCCGGCTGTACGGCGTGGAACGCGTCCGATGACACGCCGTAGCCGCTGACCTCGGCCAGAATGTTCGCTCCTCGGTCGAGAGCGTGCTCCAGACTCTCCAGCACCAGAAGGGCGGCTCCCTCCGACGGCACGAAGCCGTCTCGCTTCGCGTCAAACGGACGGCTGGCCTTCTCAGGCTGCTCGTTCCGGCGGCTGAGGGCCTTTATCACATTGAATCCGCCGAGTCCGAGGTGGCTGATTCCGGCCTCGCATCCACCGCCGAGCACCACGTCGGCCACGCCGCGCTGAATCGCGACAGCCGCCTCACCGATTCCCTGCGTTCCGGCGGCGCACGCGGTGATTACAGTCGAGGTGTATCCCTTCAGCCCGTAGAGCCGGCTGACGTTGGCGGCCGCCATGTTGGGCAGAATCATTGGAATGAAGAAGGGAGACATCTTCATCCCGCCGCGGCGGAACAGCACCCGCGCGTTCTCCTCAGTGGTCGGGAACCCACCGTTTCCGTTGCCCATGACCACGCCGACGCGGTCCGGGTCCTGGGAGGAAAGGTCAAGTCCGGCGTCCTCTATCGCAACCGCCGCCGCCGCGACCGCCATCTGTGAAAATCTGGCCATGCGCCGGTGCTCCCGCCTGTCCATGTAGTCGCCCGGATCGAAGCCGCTCACCTCGCCCGACATCCTGGAGGGAAAGTCGGTGGGGTCGCATAGCGTCATCGGGCCGACGCCGGAGCGTCCGTTGACCAGGTTGTCCCAGTACTCATCTACGGATTCACCGAGCGGCGTCATCGCGCCCATTCCGGTTATTACGACTCTAGTTGTGCTGTTTTTCATGCGATCACTCTCCCGTGCCGTGCTCGGACTATCTTCTCGTCTAAGCGCGATGCACAGGCTCTCTCAGATTCTCGTAAATCTCCGGTTCGATTCCCTCCAGGTACTCAAGGACCTCGCCCGCAAGCGCCAGAGAGCCTGTGCATAGTATAAGGTCTCCGGCGTCGGCGGTTTCAAGCGCTATACGCAGACCGCCAGCGACCGTGCCGGACTGCGCCACCAGATTCAGGCCGGCGGCGGTGATGGACTGAGCAATACGGTCAGCCCGCGACGACCTCGGATGCCTGGACTGCACCGCGACAACGCACGGGGACAGGGTCGACAACTCTTCCAGCATTCCACCGGCACTGTGTCCACCCAGCGCGCTGAACACCAGCACCACGTTGTCCACGCTGACCAGACGGCGCAGACTTTGAAGCAGGCGGCGTATCGAGTACGGATTGTGCGCACCGTCCACAACAAGCGTCCTGCCGTCGCATTCGAATACCTGGAGTCGTCCAGGCCAAGACACGTCCTGGACGCCCGAGACTATCGCGTCGACCGGCACGTCGAATCCGCGGTCCCGCAAGACGTCGATGGCCGCGACCGCCGTGGCAATGTTCTCAAGCTGATAGTCGCCCAGCAGCGGCGTCCATAGGTATAGCTCGGACTGCTGCCCCGATAGGCGCAGCGACTGACCGCGAGTGTCCGCGTCGCCAGCCTCGCACGAGTACTGCTCCTCAACCGACAGTATCTCCGAATCCCGCTCGCGGGCGACCTCTTGGAATACCGCCATCGCGTCCGGCTCGGCCTGCGGTGCGATGACACAGGGGACTCCCTGCTTGATAATGCCCGCCTTCTCGCGGGCGATCTTCGCTATCGTGTCACCCAGAGTGGCCACGTGGTCCAAGCTGATCGAGGTTATCACCGAGACTTCGGGTGTCAGGATGTTGGTCGCGTCCAGCCTGCCCCCCAGCCCGACCTCCATCACCTGCACGTCCGCTCCCACGTTTCGGAAGTGTACCAGCGCGAGCGCGGTCATCATCTCGAAGAACGTAACGCCTCCGTATCCTCCATCTTCGCCAACCGCCTCAACCGCGGGCCATATCTGGGGCACCAGCGCCGCGAACTCTTCCTTGGAGATGGGTTCGAGTCCGATTCGTACCCGTTCGCGTAAGCTGTGCAGATGCGGGGAGGTGTAAAACCCCACCTTGCAGCCCGCGCTTGTGAGGATCGAGGTGATCAGCGCGCACGTGCTGCCTTTGCCCTTCGTGCCCGCGACGTGAACGGTCGGGACGGCCTTATCGACACGATCCAGCCTTTCGGCCAACATTATCACTCGTTCGAGATGGAACTGCGAGTGGTCAGGGAAGTGCGTGGAGCGCTCGAAATCGACCAACTCCATCGACATCTCGATGGCCTCGTCGAACGTCAGCGGCGGTTGGCTAAGGTCTGATGACACCGACACCGTCCTCTATGGCTACGTCAACTCCGAGTGGCCTGGAAAGCCTCCTCACCCTGTCCAGCGCGACGCGCATGACCTCTCCGGCTGCCAGCATGGGGCGGCCTCGCTGCGAGCGCGGCTTGCCGTGTCCCATGTCTATAGGGTGAAGCGTGATCCTGTCCAGGCCGCCAGACCTGAACTCGCAGCTCGCGACGACGCTCTGCCAGTACACCGGGTCTGAGGGAAAGCCCCTGCTGTCCCGTTCGCTGCGTCGGTCGTAGAAGTCGGCCGGAGTCGCTTCCGCTCCCAAGCCCATCATCTCGTAGTTGAGCGCGGGCTGCCAGCGCACAGTATCGTTCTGGAATACAAGATTTCCCAGGCTGTAGAAGATTGGCTTGCCCTTGTGTATCTCAATCCCGCGAGTAACGTGGGGGCCGTGTCCAAGAAAGCCGTCCGCTCCGGCGTCGATGCAGGCGCGGGCAAAGGTCTTGAGGAATTGGGGCGGCTCGTCCGTGGTTTCGCCGCTTTCGTGGCAGTGGAACGATACGAAAACCCAGTCTGCCATCCGGCGGGCGTCGCGGACCCACTTGAGGTTGCCTTCCATGTCGCGACGGTGCGGCTTGGTGGAGGTGTTTAACTCCTTGCCCAGCACGAACTTGTGGCCCAGGAAGCCTAGCTGCGTATCGTTATCCTCCATGACCGCGCCGCTCGGACGGAATTTCCTCTGCGTGGCGTTGCTGGCCTCGAATCCGAGCGCGCGGCTTATGCGGCGCAGCGCGTCGAAAGCGGGTCTGTCCACCGTGTACGTGACCGAGTGTTGCAGCGGGTTCAGTCCGGGCCGTCCCTTCATATCGGGGCGCTGGTCCGCCGCCCGCCCGGCCGCGTTGAAGGTGGACGACGCTGAGATCAGGGCGACCCTGCCGGCGGGGGTGTCGAGGTATCCGCGCGCGCGCGCCTCGCTGAGATTCCGTCCCGTGCCTGCGAACACGATCGCGGCGCTCTTGAGGTGCGCGATATTCGTCAGGACGCCGTCGCTGCCGTAGTCGTAGCTGTGGTTGTTGGCGGTGGAAACCAGGTTGATCCCTACCCACTGAAGCTCTTTGAGGTTCGCAGGGTCGGAGCCGGTGAACGTCCCGCCGCTGATTCCAGGAGAGTGCTCGAAGTCGTGCATGAGCATTTCGAGGTTGGCATAGCCCACGTCGGCGCTTCTGAACAGTTCGACAAGAGACAGAAACGTGGGTTCTTGGAATACGGAGAGCCGGCGCGTGATCATCGTGTCTCCGCCGGCGACGAGGGTCAGGTTACCCGCTTCGGCCTCGTACAACATTCGACGACCTTCCCCAAGAGATCGCGCGTCAGCCAATCGGCCCGTCGCCGGATCTCTGGACGTACTCGGCGGCCAAGATTCCCATCACCACCGAGTCGTGCCTGGCTCCCTCATGCGGCCTGCTCTTTCTGAGCGTGCCCTCATGGACGAATCCGATGTGGTCGAACAGGGTGCGTGCGGCTAGGTTGTACTCAGGGATGTCCACCCATACGCGGTAGAGTCCGTAGTCGTTGAAGGCGGCGTCCAGCGCGGCGCGGACGCCGGCGGTCCCGTAGCCGCGCCGCCAGAGGTCTTTGCGCCCGATCAGGATGGAAAGCTGCCCATCTCCGAGCACCTCCTCCAGGCTGATGTGCACCTCGCCGATGTGCTCGCCGGACTCGGTATAGACCGACAGCGTGACGTGGGACTCGTCCTCGAAGGCGCGGGCGAACTCCTCGTCGGTCGCGTCTTCCAACTCATGCGGACGGTATCCCAAGTGTGCAGGTTCGCCGTATGAGTAGCGTCCGAACCAGCTTTCGGCGACCTCTTCATCTTCAAGCCACCGCCTGATACGTGACACGTCGTCGCGCGTAACCGACCTGAGCGTGACCATCTGACGGTTGGACATCAATTCTCTCTCCTGGTGTTCAGGATAGGAGTGGGGACGATGGATTCGTCCCTTGGATTAGTAATACCAGATTAGCGGGGAATTATCCACTTGGGGGATTGGGGTTGGAGAGCAATCGCATCAAAAGTGTACTGGCGTGTTAACTGGGGACTCTGGTCCAAGCAGCGATGCTAAAATCACCTCACCGTCCTAAGTGGGAGGCCCATGAGGGACCTGCGCAATTATCGAGCCGATAACCATACCCCCACGGAGATCAGTGATGATTACCAGGCTCGACACAGTCACGGCGGTCATCGAGTCACTGCCCGATCCGCCGGAGAATCCTGACATGCAGCAGACCAGGCACCTCGTACAGGCCCATTCCACCCTGGGATCTCACTTCGGCAAGCGCGACGACGTTCTCGTGGCGGGTGAAGGATACCTCATCGTGTGCATAGGCAGCGTCGAGGATTGGGGACAGCACTTCTACCCGGACTGCGTCGTCGCGTTCGGAGTCGAACCGAAAGCCATCATCGCCCGGAACGGTTATGTGATCTCCGAAGTGGGCAAGCCACCAGAGTTCGTTCTGGAGATAGCGTCGGAGACGACTGCGTCGCGCGATGAGACAGTCAAGCGGGAAGGCTACGCCGAGTTGGGAGTGTCCGAGTACTGGAGATTCGACGGTTCCGGCAAAGGTCTCTACTCCCAGCCGCTGTCGGGAGACCGTCTGGCGGGTGACGCCTACGAGCCGATCGAGTTGACAGAAGAGGCCGACGGCGAGGTGCGCGGATACAGCCGTGCTCTGTCCCTGTACCTGTGCAGCGACGACGAAAACTGACTGCGCTTCTGGGACCCCGAAACCCAAAAGTACCTGCGCCCACCCACCTCGAAGCGATGGAGGAACGGGATCAGGAGAGAGCCGCCCGCATCGAAGCCGAAAACCGCGCTGCCGAAGCCGAAGCCGAAATTGCGAGGCTCAGGGATAGGCTTGGCCGTTTCTGACGGGGCTGAGAGATTGTCTATACTCAACTTCGCCTTCCCGGCCTCAACAAGATGCGATTGCCCTGTGGGGGTTGGAAGGTCTTTCGAAAGTCACGCGACGATGCGGACGGTCAGGCACCTCTTCGGCCCCTCGACAATCTCATGGCAGGGGGCGATTAGCGAATATTAGCTCCAATTAATTCCCGTTTTAGGTACATTTGGTGCGCCCAGAGGGCGTATCGAGGGTCAGAAGTGGCCGCCAATCAGGGCGACACGACCAAGATTCCTGTCCACAAACGCGGATTGGGTAATGTTGAGCGTCCGATCGGGCGTTGAAATCATGCATATCAGCCCTCTTTCGTCGAATTAGTTGGAGCAGATGGATTAGCTAATCGCCCCTACGGGGAGGGTCAGGGGAGGTAGTTTTGACCGGGCGGCCTTGGGTTAGGAGTCGTCTTCGGAGTCGGGTTAGTGGATAGGCATGAGTATGCTAGCTCAATGCCGCAGTAGGTGGTCTCGAGGATGTAGTGCTGGGAGTCTCGGATTAGGTCGGGAGGGTAATTCGGGGTGCCGGGGTTTGGGGCCGGTAGGGCCTCTTCGGCAAGCTCAGGGAAGGCTCCCCACCCTCATGAGGCTCAGCGAGGGCCGGGGGCGTCGTCGAGCTTCTGCTCCAGTCGTCAGATGGGGCGGTTCGAGGCTGCCATCTTCGGCTTGGGAGCGTCATGGTTGTGATAGTCGTGGGTCGTGGTCTGTGGCGGATTCTTGACGACTTTGCCAAATCCTCTGTCGAAGACAATCCTGGTTGCCCAACCTTCGACAGACTCAACACAAACCGGAATGATGAGGGCACGTGCAGAGGTACGGATTCAGCGAAGTTGCTTGGTGACCCACATCAAGGCAGTTCGAGGCCGTGGGACTCGAGGAGGTTCTGGTCGGCGAGGATTTCGCTGGTGGGTGCGTCGGCGACGATGATGCCTCCGTCCATGATGATGGACCGGGGGAATACCTCCTTGACCATGTGCATGTCGTGGGTGGTGATGAGGATGGTCTGGTCTAGCCGGTCGAGGAGGGTGATGAGTGAGCGGCGTGCTCTTGGGTCGAGTCCGGCGGAGGGCTCGTCGAGCGCGAGCATCTGGGGTCTCATTGACAGCACCGTCGCGATGGCGGCCCGTTTCTTCTCGCCGCCGCTCAGGTGGAAGGGCATCCTGTCGCCGTAGTCGTCGAGTCCAACCTGGCTCAGCGCGTGCCTGACGCGGACGTCGATTTCGTGCTCGGGCAACCCCATGTAGAGCGGCCCGAAAGCCACGTCCTCGTAAACCGTGGGAGAGAAGAGCTGGTCGTCGGGGTCCTGGAAGACCAGCCCTACCAGGGCGCGGATACGCGCAAGCGCTTTCTTGTCGTTCTCGATTACACGGTGGCCCATGACGCTGACCTCTCCGCTTCCGTGAAGGAGTCCGTTGAGGTGAAGCAGCAGGGTTGATTTGCCCGCGCCGTTGGGGCCGAGGATGGCGACCTTCTCTCCGGGCCTCAGGGCGAAGGTGACGCCTCTGAGCGCCTGCCTGCCGTCGGGATAGGAGAACCTGAGGTCCCTGATTTCGAGCGCGGCGGCGGTTGTGGCGGCGACGACGGTCTTCACATCAGCACCCGTGCCGCGACGGCGACAGCCGCGAATAGGGCGAGCGGCAGAGCTATCTGAGCGATAGCCAAGCGACCGAGCGGCGCGGTGGACTGCTGCCTGATGCTGCCGTCGTAGCCCCTCGCGAGCATGGCCATGTAGATGCGCTCGCCGCGGTCGAGGGTGCGGATGAATAGGGATCCGGCCATTCCCCCGGCGCTCTTGGCACGCCACACCACGGTGCCGCCCGATCCCGGGCCGATAGCGGCGCTTCGGGCTGCCCTTGCCCGTAGCATCCGCTGGGCCTCGTCGACGAGCACGAACAGATACCTGTACATCAGCATCACGACGGCAATCAGGATCGCAGGGAGGCGCAGCGCCCTCAGAGCGGCGAGTAGTCTGAGGGGCGGCGTTGTGGACGTAAGCAGCACCGACGCGGTGACAGCAGTCCACGACTTGATCAGCACGCTGGCAAAGAACTCGATGCCCTCGGCTGTGGCGGTCAGGTTGACCAGGCCCAGGGACAGCTCGTAAAGAGGGGCGCCGGGCTTGGTGAATACGGTCGGCAGGGCTATCAGGATGAACGGCAGGGCCACGAGTGAGCGTAGGAATACACGGCCTATTCCGACTCCTGAGAAGGCGGACGCGGTCCATACCAGCAGGAGCATCGCACCGAAAGCGGTCCACTTACCGGGCGGTATCGAGGTCGTCGCAAAGATGAACGCGAGGGCGACCACGAGCTTGACTCGAGGGTCGGCGCGATGTAGGAAGCTCTGACCTTCGAGGTATCGGTCCAGGAGTCCGGTGGTGGTGGAAATCTCTCGACTCAGGCCCTACGGTTGGCGGCGGTCCTGTATGCCAGATATGTTCCGCCGGCCAGCAGCAGATAGATGATCGTCACGCCGATAATCCCCGCGAGAATCGTGGCCACGGCTTCGTTCTCGACGCCGGGGACGACGTAGTCGGCGAGTACCGAGTAAGGAGCATCCCGTGCGGTGTCGATGAACCCTTCGTTTTCGGCGACGCGCTCAAGCCCATCGGGGGAGCCTGACGCGATGGGAGCGAGCATCGCGACGGCAATCGCGATGAAGTAACCGGCGATCCACCATGTGATCTTCACGTCATACTCCCTCCGCAAGCTGGGAATGGGTCCGAGTCCGTACTTGGAGCAGCTCCGGCCGGGCCGCTCTTATGAATGAGAGCGCGAAGACGGTTATCAGTCCCTCGCCTATTCCGATCAGCGCGTGTACGCCCGACAGAGCGGGAAGCGCGACGGACAGCGGGGAGGTGCCTGAAAGCGCCAGCTCGAACGCCGCGAGCACTGCCGCGACCATTACGGAGACCCAAGCGCCGACGAATCCGCCGACGAACAGTATGTGTCGGAAGGATGAGCCGATCTTGCTGGCGAGGCGGTAGGCTCCGTAGCCCGCAAGTACGCCGACGATGGACATGTTGATGAGATTGATTCCCAGAACCACCAGTCCGCCGTCCTGAAACATCAGCGCCTGGAGTCCGACGACTGCCGTCATGACCAGGATAGCTGCCCAGGGGCCGAGGATGATCGCGGCAAGCGCGGCGCCAATCAGGTGTCCCGATGTTCCTCCCGCGACCGGGAAGTTGATCATCTGCGCCGCGAAGATGAAGGCTGCCATCACGCCCATCATAGGTACCATGCGCTCGTTGAGCTCGCGGTTGGTGCGATGGATGGCGAACGCGATGACCAGCGCGGCTAACGCGTACCCCACGATGGCGAGGGGCAGGCTGAAAAAGCCGTCCGGCGCGTGCAACGGGAGCGGGATGTCCCACCTATGCACACTTATGCCAGCGCTCAGCAGCATTTCCGCTCCGTTTTGGTCTAATTGGACTGGGAGTCTGACAAGGCGGTCTCCCGGCGACACTCCTGGCAGACTCCAAAGACGGCCAGGTGATCGATGTCTACCTCGAAGCCGTACGTTTCAAGAATCTTGGCCCCCAGCGATTCGAGCATCGCGTCGTCGAGCAGGACGACGCGGTCGCAGCTCTGGCAGACGAGGTGGTGATGCCGGACCTGGTCTATCCACTCGTAGGAGTGCTGGTCGCCGCCCATGTGGGTCTCGGACACAAGCCGCATCTGCTTTAGCATGTCCAGTGTGCGGTACACGGTTGACAGGTCGAGGAATGAGTAAGACTCCTTCACCTGCTCCAGAACCTCAGAGGCGGTGATGTGGCCTGAGGAGTGGCGCAGGGCGGAGAGGATCATCAGACGCTGCGGCGTGGGCCGGTGTCCTGACTCCTTGAGGGTCTGAATTGTCTGGTCTTCGCAACTCATCGCAGTATCCACGATAGTGCTCTAGCGAATAGTTGTCAAGGCAATAAATAGGCAACCGCATCTACTATCTATTGCGAAGAGTTGCATGGAGGGAAGAAGCGCCTTTTAATTGGATTTTCCTGCACCATCTGCACTGCCGTCAAAGCTGAGCGAGGGACGGTCCAGCTTTGGGAGTGGTTCCTGCCCTTTCTGCACCCAGACCTGCACCATTTGCACCATCTGCCCCCTTCGACGGGGCTCGGACAGGCTCGTGATCAGCTTTGGCGCTGGCCATTGTCTGACTCCGGTATAGTATGCGGCTGCCGACCTGAGAGTCCATGAGCAGGATGATAGCAATGAACTCGTGTTCGCATCAAGGAGTGATGCGGTTTGCAGACAATCGAAAGACCCTGGCCTGGTGAGCCGGTCGTGACGCGCATGGTTGCAGAGGTTAGAATGGGCAGGCAACTCTCACCGGCGGGCGGATGGCTTGGCTTCATGACGACGGATATATACACCATAGGTCACAGCAACCACACCTGGGAGAACTTCTCTCG
>JAKZVY010000185.1:0-3808 GCA_047515825.1 Dehalococcoidia bacterium | reverse complement strand
GGTGTCGGCAGGGAGGACCTCATACGACGTGAACGGGCGTGGGGCGGCTGGCTCAGCGGGGTCTTGTGGAGGGGCATAGGCCAGGTCGAGTCGGACCCCATTGTCCACGAAGGACGAGGAGACGACGACAAACTCCGGTATGACATCCTCGATCTGAAGGGGCAAGATGCCAAGCTCGTTACCCAAGGACAGCATATCGGTCACCAAGTCCTCCGTACGTGCGAATACGAACGCCGTTCTCGGGTCAGCAGCCATGCGCCGGGCAGCGATGAATGATTCGTCGTCCATGAGCGGTTCTGACGGGGGCGAATCAAAGTAGCTGGCAATGTCCTCGACGGTGTCCCGGCTGTCTCCGATGAGCATGTACTCGTCCGTGAGCGCAATGGCCAGAGAAATGTATGAATCCACCCAGTAGGCAACTCCTTCGTCGTCGTCCTGATGGAAGTCGGCCAGTCGGTTATCTTCGGCATAGTCCACCAGGGCCTCGAGGAACTCGCCGGCTGCCTTCCGGTCGCTGATCTGGACCATGGCGACCCACTCCGGTCTATCGAGGTCGGCGTCGAGGACGGCCGCGGAGACGTGCGTACCAAGCCATGGGGTTACGTCGTCTAGGAAGTGGATGCCTGTCTCGTCCTCCAGATTGTCCAAGAACTCGTCCCGACGCTCTACGACTTCTTCGGTCTCCAGCGTGGATATGACCTTCTGGGCTTTCCTGATCTGGCTCAGGCCGGGTCGCAGGTTTAGCGAGACGTACAGGGGCGCGTCGGCAGGGATGTACTTGGCGGTCACCTCGCCCGGGCCACCGACGGCAAGACGCAAGTAGATGATGAAGACAGCTACACCGATGACAGCGACAGCCGCGAGCGCTACGGCTGTCCAGAGGAGGAACTTCTTCGACAAGGGCATTGCTACGTTAGGCTACTACAACAGCAGCCTCTCGGCTACTTCTGGCACCACACTGCCAGGTTGCGGAACCTGATAAGCGCGTGCCGGACGCAGGGGGTTACAATGGACGCGCATTTGACTGAAAGCGGAGGCGAGCATGGCGAGCACGGCTGACGTCGTGATCATCGGCGGCGGAGTGATGGGGTGCAGCATCCTATACAACCTGGCGGAGCGCGGCGTGACGAACACGCTACTGCTGGAGCGGGACGTTCTAGCGTCCGGGTCCACCAGCCGATCCCAGGCGATCCTGCGAATGCACTACTCCAACGAGGTGACTACGCGGCTGTCGTGGGACAGCCTCTCCATCTTCAAGGATTTCCACGAGATCACTGGCGTGCCCTCCGGCTACACGAAGACGGGGTACTTTATCATCGTAGGTCCGGAAGACCGGCACGCGATGGAGGAGAACGTCTCCATGCAGCGCTCTGTCGGAGTGGACACGTCGGTGGTCACAGCAGAGGACGTGCGGGAGATCGCTCAGATGGTAGAAACGGGCGATGGGGAGGCATTCGCGTACGAGCCGGAGTCGGGATACGCAGACCCCTACTCAGTAACGACGGGCTACGCCAACGCGTCCCGCGAGCGAGGAGCGCAAGTGCAGTCGGGCTGTCCGGCGACCAGAGTGGAGGTCACCGGCGACCGGGTCACGGCGGTTCTGACGGAGGACGGGCGCATCGAGACTCCGATAGCGGTCGTGACGACAGGGCCATGGTCAGGACCGTTCCTAAAGTCCATCGGAGTCGATGTTCCGTTGCGCCCGATCCGGCACCAGGTCATCATGCTGCGCAGGCCGCAGGACATCGTGCCAGACCACCCAATAATCGGAGACGTGGTGTACGACATGTCTCCGAGGCCGGACGTAGGGAACATCACGCTGATCGGAGTTGGAGAGGACGAGGTTGCTGAGCCGGAGTCGTTCAATCAGGGTGTGGACATGCCGATGGTGGAGCGGTCTTTCGAGAACCTGACCAGGCGTATGCCGGGCATGGCGAGCGCGCTTTTCCGCGGCGGCTGGAGCGGCCTGTTCACGACGACTCCGGACTGGCACCCGGTGCTGGACAAGGTGGACGGGATCGAGGGTCTATACCTCGCCGTCGGTTTCAGCGGGCACGGGTTCAAGCTGTCCCCGATGGTCGGCGTTGTGATGGCCGAGCTCATCACGGAAGGACGAGCGACGAGCGTGGACATATCCGGGCTGGACCTGAAACGCTTCGACGAAGGCCGCCTGATGAAGTCTCGCTACGCCATGCAGGTGCTGGCTTAGGGATCAGTCCTCGACCTCGATGATTACCTCGATCTCAACGGGGATGTCGTTGGGCAGAGACACCATTCCGACGGCGGAGCGCGCGTGACGGCCCCTTTCGCCAAAGACCTCCACAAGCAGGTCTGAGCAGCCGTTTACGACGGCGGGCTGCTGATTGAAGTCGGGGGCGCTGTTGACCATGCCGAGCAGCTTCACCACTCGCCGCACCCTGTCCAGATCGCCAAGCTCGCCCTTCATGCGCGCCAGGATGTTGATGCCTGTCAGCCGCGCCGCCTCGTAACCCCCCTCAGTCGTAAGGTCGCGGCCGACCTTGCCGGAAGGCGTGGTGCCGTCGGGCCGTGATGCCGGCCCCAGACCGGATAGGTACACGAGATTGCCGGTCCTGACACCGGGGACGTAGTTCGCGATGGGCACGGGCTCGGCGGGAAGCGAGATACCCAGATGCTCCAGCCTGGATTCGATTTCTGACATGCTGCTGCTCCTGAATCGCTGCGCGGGTCGGGTGACGCGGTGACATTCTATACGACGAGGCGCCATCGTTCCCGATATGCTTGATGTGATGGCGCCTGATATGATGGGGATGCCAGCAAGAATCCGCAAGGAGGTCCAGAGAGATGACAGGCATGATTGGAACCATCAGACTGAGGAGGGTCAACCACCTTACTTACTGCGTGAAGGACAAGGAACGGGCGACGCGATTCTGGGTCGACGTGCTTGGCGTCAAGGAGATACCAAGCATGGTGGACTCGGACACTATCGTCTGGCTTCAGCTTCCGAGCGGGACGATGGTGCATCTCATCGAGGACGAGAACGCGCCGTCGGAGCCGTCCCACCACGGCGCATTCGAGGTGGAGGACATCGAAGCGGCACAGACGCACATGCACTCCAACAACGTGGAGACGACGGACATCAACACTCGTCACGATGGCCAGCGGGTGTTCTTCATCAACGACACAGAGGGCAACCGGATCGAGATATGCACTAAGTCCGGCTTCGGGGTGTTGGTATAGCGGCAGTCTGATAAGACAATCCCCTGCCGGAGATAGCCCGATTCTTTGGGATCATTATCCGCATGTACCCTGAAGCGGGTGGCCCCCACCATCGGCCCCATTTCCACGCGTACTATCAGAATGAGGCTGGAGTGTACTCGTTGGACCCCATTGAACTGATCGCTGGCGGGTTGCCACGTCGTCAGCATCGACTTGTCGAAGCATGGGCCGAGTTACATCAGGCAGAGTTAAAGGTCGATTGGGATATGCTGCAATCGGGGCGTGCGCCGAACAAAATTGAACCGCTGAGGTGAAGAGGTCGTACATTGAAGCATCCCATCTACCAGGTGACATCGGTGGAATCGGTCGGCGCGTATACACTGAGGGTCGGATTCGATGACCGCACCTCTCAGATCATAGACTTCAGACCCGTACTTCAAGGCGAATTGTACGGACCTCTGCGAGACCCCGACGCTTTCGCGCAGGTACACATAGATCCCGAGGTCCATACTCTGGTGTGGCCGAACGGAGCGGATTTCGATCCGGCCACACTTCACGATTGGGCAAAGTACGAGGAAGATATGGTGACGATGGCAGGCGGCTGGTTACC
>JAKZVY010000184.1:0-6796 GCA_047515825.1 Dehalococcoidia bacterium | reverse complement strand
GGAGGTCACCGCCGGAGCCAGCGGAGCGGATCTGTCCACGTCGCCCACCGGCGAGTACGTCATATCAGGCTTCGCGCCCGTGCCCGGCACAAACTGGGGAGTGGTCACCGAGCAGCTCTGGTCCGAGGTGGAAGGCCCGATCCGAAACTCTAGCTGGACGATGCTGGGCCTTCTGGTGCTCGGCGCTGCGCTGGCCAGCGCAGGCATCTGGTTCTCCACTCGCAGGGCGCTGAGGCCGATCAGAGACCTCAACGCGGGCGCGCAGCGCATCGCCAGCGGAGACTTCGACTACACCATACCGGCGAACACAGGCGACGAGGTGCAGGAGCTCTCCCAACAGTTCAACGTGATGGCCAGCGCTCTCAAGGAGTCGTACGCTGAGCTTGAGGAGCGCGTCGATCTCCGCACGCGGGAGCTGGCCGAGTCCGACCTGGAGAACGCGACGATCGCAGAGATCGGTCGGGTCATAGGCTCATCCCTTGACATCAGCCTCGTGTACGACAGGTTCGCCGAGCAGACCAAACGGCTCATCGACTCAGACTCAATCGCCATCCTGAACGTGTACCCGGCGCGTGAGACCTTCAGCTTCGCGTACATATCCGGGGTCACAATACCCGGCCGTCAGCCAGCCATCGAGTACCCTCTCCGTGGGACCGTGACCCATCAGGCGTACCGGACCGGGAAGCCGGTACTGTTCCAGCCGGAGTCCGCGGACGACGTAGAGGCAAACTTCCCCGGCCTGCTTCCGGGCTGGAATCAGGGCCTGCGCTCCTTCCTAGCCGCGCCTCTGATCTCACACAACGAGGTCATCGGAGTGCTGTGGATAAGCTCGCGTTCGGAGTCAGCCTACGCCGAACGACACACGGAGCTTGCGATAAGGGTTGCGGCCCAGATAGCGGGCGGCGTCGCCAACTCGCAGCTATACGAGGAGATCCAGCGCTTCTACGAGCAGGAGCAGCGCCGCGCCGACCAGTTCAGGATGATAGGCGAGGTGGGAAGACGCATATCATCGATACTCGAAATAGACGAGATACTGACCACTATCGGCGAGCTTCGCAGCGGATGGCTGGGATATGAGATGACCGCCGTCGGAATCGTGGAGAACGATGAACTCGTATTCCCCACAGCGGCCAATCCGCAGCTCAACGCCCCGGTGCGGCGGTCGCTGTCTGACGACGATGAGAACCAGGGGATCACGGGCCTCGTCGCCTCCACCGGGCAGCCGATCATAGTGCCGGACGTTGATAAGGAGCCGCGCTACCGCGGCGTCGAAGAAGAACCGGACGTGCGCTCCTCGGTGACCGTGCCTATCTCCGCGAGAGGCCAGACGATCGGCGTTCTGCACACGCAGAGCAGGCGACCCAACGCATTCGACGAGGCCGACCAGGTGGTGCTTCAGGCGCTCGCGCAGGAGATCGGCATCGCGGTAGAGAACGCGCGCCTCTTCCAGGAGCAGCAGGAGCGAGCCGAGTTCTTCCGGGTCGTCGCGCAGCTCAGCTCGCGGATGTCGTCCAACCTAGACCTCGAAGAGGTGCTCTCTCAGACGGCGGGGATGATCCAGGAGACGTTCGGCTACTACCACGTCGGGATCGGCCTCATCGAGGGCGACGAAGTGGTGTACAAGTTCGGCGCTGGCGCGCCTTCGGACAATCCCTCGTTCAGATTCGACCCGGCCAGGCTGAAGATCGGCAGCGAGGGGCTGACAGGGTGGGTCGCCAGCAGCGGCGCGCCGCTGCTGGTTCCGGACGTCAGCACTGATCCGCGCTACGTGGCCATGCGGCACGTCAACACCAGGTCTGAGCTGACCATACCCATCAGGGCCAAGGGCGACGTGATCGGTGTGCTGGACCTCCAGAGCGACCATATCGGCGACTTCGACGAGGGCGACCTGGTCATGCTCCAGTCGCTGGCCAACGAGGCCGGCATCGCCATCGAGAACGCGCGGCTGTTCGAGGCGGAGCGCAGGCGCAACGAGCAGATGGCCGCCATCAACGCCGTCGCGCTCAACGTCAGCGCGGTGCTGACTCTCGGCGAGCTGCTGCCCCACGTCGTGCAGCTTGTGCGGGAAATGTTCGGCTATCATACCGTGGGCGTGTTCCTGGTGGACGATGACTCGGAAGAGGCTGTGCTTCAGGCGCTGGACAGCAGCGACGACATTGTGCCAGTCCGAGGCACGCAGGTCAGAATCGGCGAGCAGGGCATCGTGGGACACGTCGCGGGCACCGGACTGCCGTGGATCGCGGCTGACGTGTCCAAGGACCAGTTCTATACCACACTGTCGATACCGAGTCCTGAGACACGCTCAGAGCTCGCCATGCCGATCAAGCAGGGCGACATCGTCGTCGGAGTCCTGGACGTCCACTCGGCGCAGCTCGACGCATTCGACGACACCGACATGCTGATCGCCCAGACCATAGCCAACCAGCTAGCGGTGGCGATCGAGAACGCCCGCATATTCGACGAGACGCGCGACCTCGCCGTGCTGGAAGAGCGTAACCGGATGGCGCGGGAGATACACGACACGCTCGCCCAGGGCTTCACCGGCATAGTTATCCAGCTCGAGGCGGGCGAGCAGGCCATCGAGGAAGACCCGGACGAGCTTCAGCAGCACATCACCGTAGCCAAGGGCCTGGCGCGCCAATGCCTGGCAGAGGCCAGGCGGTCGGTCTGGAACCTGCTGCCCGAAAACCTCGAAGATAACCCTCTCGACGTGGTCATCGCGGCTGAGGTGGAGAGATTCGACACGACCGGGAGTGAGACGGTCTCGTTCAGGCTCTTGGGCGCCCGTCGCCAGCTCCCGGCGGTCGCCCAGGCCGCGCTGCTCAGGATATGCCAGGAATCGTTAACCAACATGCGCAAATACGCCGAGGCCAGCAGCGTGGAGGTCACCCTCGACTTCGCGTTGGACGCCGTTACGCTGAGCGTGGTGGACGACGGAGTCGGATTCGACCCTGACGCCGTCCGAATCGAGGAGGGCAGAGGCGGATTCGGGCTGACCGGGATGCGTCAGCGCGCGCGCCTTCTGCGCGGAGACGTCGAGATTGACAGCGCACCGGGTAGGGGCACCAGGGTCGAAGCTCGCATCCCAACGACCTAATTTCCTCCTCTCCCTTGATGGGAGAGGATTGAGGTGAGGGTGATTAACACCACTTCACAAGTCTCGCGTCCAACAATCGAAAGACTCTAACGTCCACACTACCGGCGAGGCTGGAACAGCACCACTCTGGTCTCTCTCGGCAGGTTCGTCTCCGTGACGTTCAGCCGATTCTGGGCGTCAGGGGCCTGCATGTTCATCTCGCTAAGGAGCGCTGCCGCGGGGCCTGTCCCGTCTCCGTCGTCCGCTCCGTACTGCACGGGAATGATGATCCTCGGACTCAACACGTTTATCAGTTCAGCTATCTCCCTGGGGCCGAGGGTGCCCTCGCCGCCGGAGGGGGTGATCAGCACGTCGATAGCGCCGAGAGAGTCGAGCTGCCTCGCGGTGAGCTTCGCGTTGAGGTGTCCCAGGTGACACACGGACAGCCCCTCGGCCCTGATCACGTACACGGTGTTGATCCGGCGGCTGCCCGGCTCGTCCCTCAGCGCGGTGCCTATTCCGGTGATGTTGTATCCGCGAACTTCGTACTGGCCCGGCCCATTGATGATCCTGGGACCTTCCTCCACCACGCGCCGGACCGAGCCGTCCGTCGCGTCGACGCTGACCAACACGATCTCCGCGTCGGTTTCTTCGGACGATTCAGGATGGGGATCGGCGAGCAGGGCCACGTCTCCGCTGATGAGCCTCATCGCCGAATGTCCGTACCGTGATATCTCCATGAAGACGACCTCCGAAATTGACAGGGGGATGACTGATGCGATGCAGGCGTCGGCCCGCACCCAGAGTATATCCGACCCCCAATCCGGCGTTCCAGACCGGAAGCCCGCCTAAACCTCGATAACCGTGTTCTCCAGCACGCCGATGCCGTCTATTGTAATCGTGACCACGTCGTCCTCTTTGAGCGAGAACTCAGGGGGCGGCACAATAGCCGTGCCGGTCAGGACGGTGGTCATATTCGGAACGAAGTTGTGACGCTGGAGCCAGTCAGCCAGATCCTCGCAGCTTCTGGCCATGAGAGAGGTCGACGTCTGGCCCGACCAGACCTCCTCGCCTGCCCTGGTTATGGAGCACCCGACCTCGAGGTCGGACGGGTCCAGATCGTTGGCGGTCACAAGGCAGGGGCCGATGGCGCAGCAGCGGTCGAAAACCTTGGCCTGTGGGAGATAAAGTGGATTCTGGCCCTCGATAGACCGGCTGCTCATGTCGTTGCCAATCGTGAACCCGACGATCTCGCCGCCGAACAGCACGAACGCCAGCTCAGGCTCAGGAACATTCCAGTCGGAGTCGCCCCGTATGCCGACGGCCTCGAACGGCCCGACGCAGCGTTCAGGCGATGCCTTGAAGAATACCTCGGGGCGCTCGGCCGTATAGACGCTGCTGTACACATCGGGAGTGTCGCTCTCCCGCCTGCGTTCCATCTCACTCGTCTTGTACGTAACTCCCGCGGCCCACACCTCCGGCGGCTCGAAGGGACGGTCCATCCGGTAAAACGCGGAGCCGTCCCGCGTCCTGTCCATCACTTCGGCCAGATCAAAGCTGTCCGCGTCTCCATTAGACAGCAGCCGCCTGGCGATGTCGTCCGGCGTGACACCCGACAGAAATCCTGCCTGCACCAGATCGGCCATGTCCACCAGGTCGGGCTCCAGACTCGTCAGGTCGTAGGCCATTCCTCTAGGGGTCTCGACCACGACGCGCGTATCTCCATCGCTCGACACCAGCGTGTAGTATTTCATTCAACTCTCTCCTGGAATCTAAATGTACCGGCGGCAACGGTCAGGTCAACCGTCAACCCCGCCGGCGCAAACATTATGCCGCAGGCAGCGTTGGCTTTCCACCGCATCTGACCAGACACCCTCTGCACCATCACCACCACTTTTGTGATGCTTCCTTTACCCAAATCCACCACCTAATTGGCGATGCGGTTGAGTTTCGTAGCTAAAGTGGTCATTTTCGACAATTCGTTCTTTGACCCAGCAGGTGAAAGGAGAGGCCCCGTCTTCAAGGCTGAATTAGCTACGGGATCAGATCGTCGGTTCGGTTTAGGTGGTGAATTTGGGGTGGCCCTTACCGCATGCATGCGGAATCTGCTGCTGATCCTCAACAGCATGCTCAAACACCACACCCGATGGGGCCCCCCCAATATGCAATCGACCTCGTTGCTCGTTTAGCACTTGACATTCAAGACAGTTGCTCCCCCGTCACCACCACGAACACGGAACGCTGTCAGCCTCTTGCCCACCAGCAGGAGGTTGGTGTGCTTCATCCGCCCCTTCGGTCGCCTTTGAGGGGCGTGGATTCGAGCGCTGTAATACCCAGATGATGAATAGCAGTCTTGGTGAGAGGGACCCGATGGCGTAACTCGGTGGGAATACCCTGTGTTTATGCTCTTACAGCCGCTTTCCTCTGTATATGCGCCGACACACGGATAGTATGCCGCACCCTGGGGGTTGACACACACACCTTAGGTTGCTAGGGTAACTCCGTCCCCGTGTTTAGCCATCCTTCTCCCTTTTGTGCAGCCCAGGGTGGCGAGCGGAGTTCAAGGCAGAAGAGCCCCGGGGCAGCGTTGCCATCGTTGCTATCCATCCCCGGGTCCACTCTAATCTGGTAGGTCGAAGCCTTCCTCAAGTAGCTGGATACGGTCAATCTACGAATGGCGTGGGTGACCGACATGGGAGGCGAGCGCCCGGGATGCTACTGCCAGGAGCTTGGGCAAGAGACCAGCGGGCATGTAGCAGTCGCGTGGGAACGGTAACCAATAACGGGATGGCCGAGTCTATGAGTGTAACGATAGGTGGGGAGACGATGAGAGCTATACGATCCAATACGAAGAAGTACCTGTTCCTGCTGATGGTGGGACTGGCCGCTACGATGCTGGGAATCGCGGCTTGCGGTGGAGACGACGAGAAGAGTCCTGCTGGGCAATACGGCGGTACCCTGACGGTAACGACGTTCGGGACCCACACCACGCTGGACCCCCCTTTCCAGGTGACCCAGTCGGACATCATCGTCACCCAGCACACCTACGACAACCTGGTTATGATCCAGCCAGACCTCTCGCTGAAGCCTATGCTGGCGACGTCCTGGGAGCCTAATGATGACCTCACCTCATACACATTCCGCTTGCGCAAGGGCGTGAAGTTCCAGCACGGGAAGGACTTCAAAGCGGAGGATGTGGTTTCCACCTTCCAACGGCTGCTGGATCCCGAGCTGGACTCCCCAGCGCGGTCCTCGCTTAGTGTCATCAAAGATATGGTCATCCTCGATGACTACACAGTCCGCTTCGACCTTGATGCTCCGAACGCTTTCTTCGTGGAGGCACTGTCACTGTATCAAGGGCGGATCGTCCCCTCGGACATCGATCCTGCGCGGCTGGCCCTGGAGGAGTTCGGCACCGGGGCCTTCATGATTAGCGAACACCTGCCGGGAGAACGCACGGTGATGGTGCGAAACCCTGACTACTGGGACAAGGGGCTGCCCTACCTGGATGGGATAACCGTCGTCACAATTCCCGAAGCTGCGACCCGCGCTGAGGCGCTCAAGACTGGCGATGTGGATCTTGTATTCGGGATGGAAGAGCAGAGCGTCAGTGACCTTGAAGCCCATGCCGACACAACAGTGTTGGAGACGGCCAGCCCGACCTACCTTGGCCTGTACATGGACATGACGGTGGCACCTTTCGACAACGTGCTGGTCCGT
>JAKZVY010000183.1:0-3541 GCA_047515825.1 Dehalococcoidia bacterium | reverse complement strand
CAGCTTTGAGCTCGGGGGCACTTTCAAGAAATCATTCCTGCCCCCTTTGTGCCCCTTGGGCCCCCGCTTCGACCGCGTTCAGGGCAGGCTCCCCCTCCGGCCCTTCGACGGGGACGAGCTAGATGCCCTTGAACAGCCTGCGTCCGTGGCTTCTGTCCGTTTTGACTCTGAAGATTTCCCAGACGGAGTTGTAGAGACGGTGTGCGCTGACCGGGGTGAGCAGGATGTTTTATTGTGAGCGTGTAGCGGGTCATGTTGATTGACTGGGCTAGAGTGCACATGGGTTCTGGTCAAGTAGGATAGCACGGTGTTGGAGAGGGTTGTCAAGAGCAGGTTGACGAAAGTCAGGGCCTTTCCAAAGTTGGCTCACTATGGAAGGGCATACGCCTCCACCCACCTGGATTCCTGCCTGCGCGGGAATGACGGTATGCGGTTTTCGGGACAATGGAAAGGCCCTGGACGAAAGTGCGATTCATGGACAATGGAAAGACCCTGTCGTAATTCTTGACGGTTCTTGACGTCGGATGGATCGATCCCTAGACTCGGAGGAGCGCGACAGCCGATTCCGCTTCAACCACCTGTATGATCTTGGACGGGCTATCATTGTTTTGTCGATAGTGGGACCACGTCTATCGCAGCAATCCGGGAGGGACGCCGATACCTGGGGATCAAGCTGATGCCACATTACGCGGCATTGGCCAGTGAACGCTGCCGCAATGCCCAGAAACGCGCCCAGTCGTGGAGAAGCCTTTCGTGTCAGAGTCAGCCTGCCACGGTTGAAGCAGATTGCCAACTGGCGTGTCCAGACCATAAGACTCGTCCCGGAAGTCCGGTTTTCTTGGGACGAGTGATCTTCTAACGGATAGCAGATAGACTTGGATTCATGCCGACCACCCCATCCCACATCCACCCCATCCTCATCACCGGAGCCTCCTCCGGCATCGGCAAAGTCACCTGCCTGCATCTGGCCGAGAGAGGATACCGGGTCATCGGCACCAGCCGATCTCTCGAACGACTTGCGGCGCTGTTCGACGAAGCCGAGGAGCGTGGCCTGAAGTTGTACGGCGTCGAGCTGGACATGAACTCCGACGAGTCGGTCGATTCTGTGATGCCCGCGCTGATCTCCCAGTTCGGGTCTATCGATGTTCTGGTCAACAACGCTGGCTTTGGGGTGTGGGGACCCGTCCAGAGCCTAGCCATCGAAGAACTGAAGACCCAGTTCGAGGCCAACTTCTTCGGCGCGGTCAGGATGATCGACGCCGTGCTGCCTGGGATGATCGAGCGCGGGAATGGAAAGATCGTCAACATAAGCTCAGTCCTCGGCAGGTTGGGCACCCCCTTCAACGGCGCATACGTCGCTAGCAAGTTCGCCCTGGAGGGCATCAGCGAGTCGCTCAGAACCGAGCTTGTGCCGTTCGGAGTACATGTCTCGGTTGTCGAACCGGGACTGTTCGAAACCGACTTTGAGAAGAACCAGATACGCGCCGCGCGCGCCGACGATCCAGATATGGCGTACGCGCCCTATGTGCGCCGCTACAGCGAGCGCGACTCGCAGTTCCAGCACATGGCCGCCGACCCCATCAGGGTAGCAAGGGTAGTGGAGAAGATCATCCGCTCCCGAAGTCCAGGCTTCAGGTATCCGGTCGGCGTCGATGCAAGAGCCGGGATGGTCGGCGCCAGGCTGCTCCCTGAAAGGCTGTTTCACGCCATTCTGTCCAGAGCTACCATGAGGTAGCTCACTGCTCAGGATCGTTGCTATATTGGTGAGTGCCCGAAAACGACTCCCAAACGCTCTCGGTCCGCGACCCAAACTCCGGAGGCCATACATGCTCACACGACTCCCATTCGTCATCGCTGTTGCGCTGGCGGCGGTTCTCGTGGCGTGCGGCGAGCCAGATCCTCCTCGACAGCCCGCGACTCCATTACCGACGTCAGCGCCGACATCACTGCCAACTTCGCCGCCGGTTCAGCCTACGCTTGCACCCACCTTCACATCTGCACCTCCGCAAGCCTCCTACCTGATCCTGAAGATTGTCGTCTCCGATCCCCCGTCCGAGATGCCGGACTACGACCGCGACGACTGGGACCACTGGAACGACGCCGACGGTGACTGCCAGGACGCGAGACAGGAGGCGCTGATTGCCGAGTCCTCCGTAGCGGTCACCTTCACGGACAACCGGATGTGCAAGGTGGCGTCCGGAGAGTGGACAGACCCATACACCGGAGATGTTGTCGAAGACCCCTCAAAACTGGATGTAGATCACATGGTGCCGCTTGCGAACGCGCACGATTCCGGCGGCCACGCCTGGGACGACGACCGCAAGGCGCAGTACGCCAACAGCTTGAACTATCCCGGACACCTGATTGCGACCACCGCGTCGGCCAACCGCTCAAAAGGACGCAGGGGGCCTGACGGGTGGCGTCCGCCCGATCAGGCATACTGGTGCCAGTACGCCATCGACTGGATAGTAATCAAGAGGGACTGGGGACTGACGGCCACCGAAGCGGAGTCCGCGGCCCTTCGCGTGATGCTCGATACCTGTGAGCGAAACGTGACTTTGCAGACCTCGGAGGTGGAAGCCGACCGAACGACTCCTACACCGGCCCCGACAATAGCTACACCGCCCACTACCATGCCAACACCGAGCGCGGCCACGCCGCCACCGGCTCAATCCACGCCGATTCCCGCCCCAACCGTTCCCCAGTCTGAGACGCCAACTCCCTCTCCGCAGACAGCCCCTCTCGATACGAAGTACGATCCCGACGGACCGGACCGAAACTGCTCCGACTTCGATACCTGGGCGGTGGCACAGGCCTTCTACGAGGCTGCGGGCGGCCCCGATTCTGACCCGCACGGGCTGGATGGCAACGGCGACGGCGTCGCCTGCGAGTCGCTGCCAGGTGCGCCCGAACAAGCCCCGTCCGGCGCAAGACTTGTCCCAACCGCCCCTAAGTCCGAGACGCCAACCCTGCCGACGCCAGTTGTGGTCATTCCGACACCCGTCCCGAGGCTCCCCACTCCAACCCCCGTCGTGGTCACCCCGACTCCAGTTCCTCCCACTCCGACCCCTGTACCATCCACTTCCACCCTGACACCTGCTCCTTCCGCTCCAACCCCCGTACCATCCACTTCCACCCTGACACTTGCTGTAGTCACCCCGACACTCACCCCGGCCGCCACTCCGGTGGAGACTCCAACACTCACACCGATCGCCACTCCGGTGGAGACTTCAACACTCACACCGCATCCGACTTCAGATGAAATGGAAGAGCCTGATAGAAACTGCTCCGACTTCGATACCTGGTCGGATGCTCAGGCTTTCTACAAGGCTGAAGGCGGTCCTGACTCGGACCCGCACGGGCTCGATAGTAACGGTGACGGCATCGCGTGCGAGTCGCTGCCCGGATCGCCGACACAGGCTTCGTCCACACCATCCGCCACCCCGACCGAAACGGAAGACGATTCGGAAGAGCCTGACCGCAACTGCTCAGACTTCGACACTTGGCAAGAGGCTCAGGACTTCTACGAGGCGGCAGGCGG
>JAKZVY010000182.1:0-4832 GCA_047515825.1 Dehalococcoidia bacterium | reverse complement strand
GCGCGAAGCCGCTCCCAGTTCTTCTGGAATCAGTCGCGCCTCGACCCAGGCGGTTTCGCCATTAGTGTGATTACCGCGGTCAGCGCCCCCAGGACGGCGAACACGATGAAAGCCATGTAGTACCTGCCGGTCAAGTCGAATATCGCCCCGGACACCAGTGCGCCGATGGCCTGTCCCAGCGACGCGAACGGCTCGGTCACTCCGCGTATGGTTCCGAGAGATCGGCGTCCGAAATAGTCGGCATACGCCACCGGAGGCACTGCCAGCATCCCGCCAAGCCCCAGTCCGAACAGGGCGGAGTAACCCAACGCCTCGGGGGTGGTGTCCACCCTGATGAACAGGTACGCCCCGGCGGCCATCGTCGCCGCGACCCCCGCCAGAACGTAGCGGGCCTGGACCCTCTCTACGATCCAGCCCCAGATGAGGCTGCCGATACCCAGGCAGATCGCGTTGACCGTGATGCCCAGCGTGGCAACCGTCTGGCCGAGACCCTGGTCGCGCAGGTACGCAGTGGAGTGTATGTTGGTGCCCGCCTGCATCAGAAACAGCGCGCCGGTGGCCGCCGCGAGTATCCACAGCGCCGGGGTGTACATGGCCTGTTTCAGCGTCCACTCAGGCTCGTCCCCGTCGGAGCCGTCGTTGGCAGTCTTGGAGAGTTGCTCCCCGTCGCCGTCGGGTCTCAGTCCCACGTCCTCGGGCCGCTGGGCTATCAGCAGAGATACCGGAAGCAGGGCCACCGCCCAGACTATGACTCCGAGCACGACCCACGCCCGCTGCCAGTCCCATACGCCGATGACCAGGCCCGCGATCAGCGGAAACACGACCATTCCGGCCGAGTGGCATATCGTCAGAATACCGTTGGCCCTGCCCCTGAGCCTGATGAACCAGCGGGACACCACCACCGACGCGCCGATCTGCACCGGGCTGGAGAAGATGACCCGGCCCGTTCCGTAGGCGAGGTAGAACGCGATAGGAACGGTGGCCCACGACAGCGAGATGACCGAGAGTCCAAGAACGAGGACGCTGACGGTCAAGACGACCCGCGCGCCGTACCGGTCGATCAGCCATCCGACGGCAGGGGACGCGAAGGAGGATACCAGCCCGCCGAGGCTCGCCGCTCCCGCGATGAGTGTCCGACTCCAGCCAAGATCTTCCGCCAGTGGGAACATGAAGACGGCGAGGGTCAGGCTGGCCGCGGCGTTTCGGACGAACTGCGAGCTGCCCGCCGAGAACAGAATAACCCATCCATAGTAAAACGGTGTCCTGCGGGCTAGACGTGGCGCCAGATTCAAATTCCGATTCCGTGCGGACTGCCGTTACTCGTGTGAATGCGAGCGGATGCTACCACCGCATAATCGGGCCGGTCAAACCGCTTCCGGATGTCCTCAAGCCACTTGGGTCGAGTCGATCAGCTTGTGACTCGCTGCTGGCAGATGCTAGAATCCGACAAAGTGAGCCTCGGCGCATTTCGATCTGCCGGGGCGACTCGCACACGATGGATCGATCGCGGTTAGCTCGAATCCAGGCAGGTGAAAAGACTTTGGCAGACATCAACGTAGCTATCATAGGTCTCGGCAACTGCGCTTCCTCTCTGGTTCAGGGAGTCCACAAGTACGCCGATGCCGGGCCCGACGACTCCATCCCCGGGATCATGCACCCGGTGCTCGGCGAGTACGGGATAGGCGACATCAAGGTCGTCGCCGCCTTCGACGTCGATTCCAACAAAGTGGGACTCGACATCTCAGAGGCCATCTATGCCCCCCCCAACAACACAGTCAAGTTCTTCGATGTTCCCCACACCGGCATAACCGTCCAGAGAGGCATGACCCTCGACGGCGTCGGAGAGTACATGTCCGACGTGATCGAGAAGGCCCCTGGCCCGACCGACGACATCGTCGGAGCGCTGAGAGAGCGTGAAGTCGACGTCGTAATCAACTACCTGCCCGTAGGTTCCGAGGACGCCACCAGGTGGTACGCCGAGCAGATCCTCGCCGCCGGATGCGGGATGATCAACTGTATTCCCGTCTTCATAGCCAGCGGCGAGGGTGACTACTGGCAGCGCAGATTTCGCGACGCCGGCGCTCCGATTATCGGCGACGATATCAAGTCGCAGGTCGGAGCCACGATTATCCACCGGGTGTTGACTAGGTTGTTCATGGACCGCGGCGTCGATCTGGAGCGCACCTACCAGCTCAACTTCGGCGGCAACTCCGACTTTCTGAACATGCTCGAACGCAGCCGGCTGACCTCCAAGAAGATATCCAAGACCAACTCTGTGCAGTCCCAGGTCGACGTGGACCTCGATGCGGAAGACATCCACATCGGCCCGTCAGACCATGTGCCCTGGCTGTCCGACCGCAAGTGGGCGTACATCAGGCTGGAGGGCACCAGCTTCGGCGACGTTCCACTGAACGTCGAGCTCAAGCTGGAGGTTTGGGACAGCCCCAACTCCGCCGGCGTCGTTATCGACGCCATACGGTGCGCCAAGATCGCCAAGGACCGGGGTCTGGCAGGTCCCATTCTGGGGCCATCGGCCTACTCTATGAAGTCGCCCCCGGTCCAGTATACAGACTCGCAGGCGCGCCAGATGGTAGAGGACTTCATCTCAGGAAAGGACAACTAGGAACACCGGACGCCGACGCTGCCATCCTGAAGGTTGGTCAAGAGTTCGCACGGTAGCGATTTCCTCCAGATACGGATACAATAGCGCTACCAGCGGATCGACGGTGACAATCTGGACGCCGACGTCAACGGAGGGAACACGCCCGCCAATCGAAGGGAAGGGTATGGACCGACCACTCAAAATCGGCCTGTTCTCACCGTACGACCACGCTGTTCCGGGCGGCGTGCGGAGCCATATAATCCAGTTGGCGGGACAGTTCCGCGAGTGGGGCCATCAGGTCCGGATAGTCGCGCCCACGTCCTCCCCGCAGTCGGTTGACGACCCCGACTTCATTCCGATGGGCCGACCTGTACCTCTGCCGACCGCCGGATCGGTAGCCAGAGTATCGCTGTCCGTGTGGCTCAGGCCGAGGATCAAGGGATTGCTCGTGCGTGAGCAGTTCGATGTCCTCCACTCCCACGAGCCGCTGAGCGGATTCGTTACACTCGGAGCCATCGGCTTGGTTGACACACGTTCCACCGTGAACGTAGCCACGTTCCACAGCTACCGGGGTCGCAGGGTCTGGTGGGCGATAGGCGCCGACAAGCTCGCCAATCCTCTTCTGAGGAGGCTGCACGGCAGGATCGCCGTTTCCGAGCCTGCGGCGGAGTTCATCAGCAAACACTATCCTGGAGAGTACGAGGTAATTCCAAACGGCATATCTGTCGATGACTTCATACCGGCCCAACCTCTCCCCGAATTGCTGGATGGCAAGCTGAACCTTCTGTTTTTGAGCCGGTTGGAGAAGCGCAAAGGACTCAAGTATCTGCTCTCGGCTTACAGCAAGCTGAAGTGGGACTGGCCTGAGCTGCGACTCATTGTGGTGGGCGCTGGAAAGCCGGACGCCGACTCTTACAGGATCATGAGCGAGCACAACCTTCAGGACGTGATCTTCACGGGCCGCGTCTCGGACGAGATGAAGGCGAGATACTTCAAGTCCGCGCATGTCTTTTGCTCTCCCGCAACCGGCAACGAGAGCTTTGGAATAGTGCTGCTCGAGGCGATGGCCTCGGGAGCGCCGGTCGTCGCCACGGACATAAAAGGTTTTGCCAGCGTAGTCCAGCATGGACACGACGGTCTGCTGGTACCTCCCAAGGACGCGGACGCGCTCGCCCAGGCCATTCAGGTACTGCTCCGGGACCCGGACCTGCGAGCGCGCCTGTCCCGAAACGGCACTCAGACTGCTGACCAGTTCCGCTGGGAGCAGGTCGCGGCGCGGGTCATCGACTACTACAGCAAGTTTGTGACCGAACCGAGCGTGACACTCAGCCGCTAAAGGACCGTTCTCATTGTCCCGGATAACGAACAGGCCCTGTACTATCCACTCTACGTGCTGGTGACATGATGTTTGGTCGGGATCAGGCCCGGCAGATATTCACAGACTACGTCGAGAATCCGGTGGTCCGTCTGCTGCGCCGCCTGGGGCTAAACCCGAATCCGGTCACGATAATTGGTCTGCTGATCTCTGGCGTGGGGGCGTACTTCATAAGCGCCGATCTATGGTGGATTGGCGGACTCGTCGTACTCTTTGCCGGGATTTTCGACCTGTTCGACGGCGCTCTCGCCAGGGCTACCGACAGCGTATCGAGGTTCGGCGCGCTGCTGGATTCGACGGTAGACCGCCTTTCAGAGGCGGTCGTCATGCTGGGGCTGCTAGCCTACTATCTGTCCAGAGACCACGACGTTGGCTCCATTCTTGTGTACGCTGCTATCATTGGCTCCATCATGGTCAGCTACCTGCGGGCGCGGTCTGAGGGTCTGGGGATAGATTGCAGGGTAGGGGTGATGACGAGACCGGAGCGGGTCGCGGTGGTCGGCATCGGGCTGATTGTCGGTCACTGGGAGCCGAGAGTCATGCTCGTTATACTGGGGGCCATCGCTGTCCTGACGGCGTTTACCTCCGTCCACAGGCTTATTCACACCTGGAGGATGCTGAAATCGGAAGACGGAGGTACGAGTTGAGCGCCCCGGACCCGGACATCCCAGGCCGGTACGCAAACCCGTAGAGAGGAAGCGGCGTATAATAATGCAAGAGGCCCCGACATCTCTCTCGATGCTGTGACCATGTCGCCGCGATGAAGCCGTTAGCCGGTAGGCAGCAAGGACCGACATTGATCCATTTCACAAAAAACCTGATTGGCAGCCGACTCACTATCCTTCTGGTCGGCTG
>JAKZVY010000181.1:0-4477 GCA_047515825.1 Dehalococcoidia bacterium | reverse complement strand
GCTATCGTCTTCATCCCACTCAATCCTCAACGGGCGTCCAATCATCTGCTTCCCTCCAACGCCTGAGTTGGACTGAGCATAGATGAAGTATCAGACTCCGACCAGTTCCTTCATGCCGACATCAGCCTGAAACGGTATAAGAGGGTTTCACCCGTTGTGGCTGTCCTTAGGGAAAAAGGGAGCTGGGAGGCACAGGCTTCCCAGCTCCCTAATTTATTGAATAATGAGAGGAGGCCTTTCTTACTGTCATTGCGAGGCTTGTCCTGAACCGAAGCTCTGGGTGCAGCGAAGAGGCAGTGAAGGAACTTGACGAAGCCCCGATAGAATCGGGGCTCGCAATGACCAAAGAGAGTTGGCAATGACGGGGGAAATCGCAATGAGGAGTGTCACATGAGAGCCTATATCATCAGGCGGTTACTGCTCATAATCCCCACCCTGTTCATATTGACCATCCTCGTCTTTCTCTCGGTCCGCTTCATCCCCGGCGATACAATAGACGCAATGCTGGGTAAAGGGGACTTGCAGGTTGACGTAGACCGTGAAGCTCTTGAGCATATGCTGGGATTAGACGTGCCTGTGCACGTGCAGTATGGACGCTGGATAGGAGTGTTGCCAACCACTGACGGGGTTACCGGTGAGTCCCACTTTATAGGTCTCCTCCAGGGCAGCCTTGGCCACTCACTGGTTGGCGGCCGTTCGACGGTAGAGGAGTTGATAATAGGTAGATTGCCAGTAACCATTGAGCTTGGTTTGTTGTCAATCGTAATCGGGCTCTTGATAGCCCTGCCCGTCGGCATCTACTCGGCGATTCGCCAGGATACAGCCGCCGACTACGTGGGGCGCTCCGCCGCCATCATCGGCCTGGCAACGCCCAACTTCTGGCTGGCAACCATGGTCATGATCTTCCCCGCAATCTGGTGGGGCTGGTCGCCACCGATGCAGTGGGTTCCTTTCACCGAAGACCCGCTGGGAAATCTCGGCATGTTCATCATTCCCGGCCTGATTCTAGGGACGGCATCGGCTGCAGCCACAATGCGGATGACGCGCACCATGATGCTGGAGGTGCTCAGGCAGGACTATATCAGGACCGCCTGGTCCAAGGGTCTCAATGAGAGGGTAGTCGTTCTGAGACACGCCATCAAGAATGCCCTCATCCCGGTAGTGTCCCTGATCGGCCTGCAGTTGCCTATCCTGGTAGGTGGCGCCGTTATCATAGAGAACATATTCAACCTGCCGGGGTTAGGTCGTCTCATGGTGTTCGCCCTCAATGAGAGAGACTACCCGGTGGTCTCCGGAGTAAACCTGGTTTTCGCCACCATGGTTGTAGGGGTCAATCTAATGATAGACCTGATTTATCCTTATTTAGACCCCAGGGTGCGTTACGGATAAAGGAGGGGAGAATCGGGAATATGAGTGACGCCACAGCGATACCATCAGCAGAAATTGCGCCAAAGAGAAGTTCCCGGCTGGCTGATTTCTTTATCAGGTTGGTCAAGGAGAAGCCACTGGGTGCTGTCAGCGGGATTATCATATTGATATTGATTTTTGTCGCTATCTTTGCTGATGTTCTGGCCCCTTATGGCTTTCTTGAACTACACCTGGCAGACAGGCTGCAGGGCCCATCAGCCCGGTTTCTCCTGGGTACCGACCAGTTGGGGCGAGACTTCTTGAGCCGCCTTATCTACGGTGCTCGTATTTCGCTACTTGTCGGTCTGGCAGCGACCGCTCTCAATGTTGTCGTCGCTGTCCTGATCGGCGGCACTTCAGGATTCCTGGGTGGTAAATTTGATATTGTAGTGCAGAGATTTGTCGATGCCTGGATGGCTTTCCCGGGACTGCTACTGTTGCTAACCATAATGTCCATAGCGGGGCGGGGTTTGCCACAGATGATACTAGTTCTGGGGATCGCCGGAGGCATCGGCGCCTCAAGAGTAGTCAGAGGCGCCGTTATCGGCATAAAAGAGAATGACTACTTTCTGGCGGCGCGGGCAATTGGGAGCCCCAGCACCGCAACACTGATGCGGCATGTGCTGCCCACTATTATGCCTGTCGTAATCATCATATTCTCGATAAGCGTAGGAGGCAACATCCTGAGTGCGGCTTCTCTGAGCTTCCTCGGATTCGGTCTGCCACCCTCGATTCCTGACTGGGGAGCTCTGCTCAGCCGGGGAGGACTTGAGTACATGGAGATGGCGCCACACCTGGCTCTCTGGCCCGGTTTTGCCCTGACTATTACCGTTTACTGCTTCAACATGTTCGGCGACGCCATGAGAGACCTCCTAGACCCCAGACTCAGAGGGGGAGATTAAGCTTCGCTTTTAGAGGGCTGCCGTCAAGCGGCCAGCGCCGGCATGAACGAGACCGACCAACGTCCTGTAGAGTCTAAAGGACGGCCTCGGCAACCCGCTCCAGCTCGGCCGCCGCGTCCTCCTCGGACTCCGTCAGCTCCGGGCGAACGATCACCCTGTTTGCCCCGGCGTTCAAGAAGTCCTGGGCGTTCTGCCTATCCGGCGGCTGTCCGTAAACCGTGATGCTGATGGAAGCGGGATCGCGGCCCCGCTCTTCCGCGAGTGCGTCCAACTGCTTCCGACTGTCCTCGACCGTCGCCGGCGTGACTCGGTTGGGGAGCCAGCCGTCCCCGATCTCGACGATGCGCTGGAGGACACGGGGCGCCATGCCGCCGATCAGTATCGGCGGGTGTGGCTTCTGCGCCGGCTTCGGGTACATACGAACCGGAGGAAAGTCGTAGTAGCGCCCGTGAAACTCCGCCTCGTCCTGAGTCCATAGCTCCTTGAGGGCGAGAATCGACTCTTTGGTCTGAGTCCAGCGATGGTCGAAGTCCCCGCCCATTATTTCGGTCTCTTCTCGGTTCCATCCGGTGCCGATGCCCAGGATGAAACGGCCGCCGCTGAAGAGATCGAGAGACGAGACGGCCTTGGCCAACACCAGCGGATTGCGCTCTGGAATTAGCGTGATCCCCGTTCCGAGCTTGATTTTGCTGGTGACGCCGGACGCCTGGGCGAGCGCGATGTACGGATCGGTGAAGTGCGCGTATGTCCAGGGGATAACGCCGTCCTCAGTGCTCGGGAAACGGCTCGATGAGTGTACCGGCAGTACCGGATGCTCGGCATACCAGATCGAGTCGAATCCCAGCTCTTCGGCCTTCGCCGCCAGGAACGCAGGCCTGATCTTGTAGGCGGGAAGGGGAGTGGAAAGTCCGATTGTCATACTGATGCTCCCGAGAGTTAGACTTTGACCAGCTTCTGCATGGAGCGGAGCTCTCGTGGCGGGTCCATCTTGCTGCCGTAGTCGCTCCATGAGACCTCGGCGACGTAGATGTCTCCGCGGGAATCGACGGCGATGCCGTGCGGCGAGTAGAACCTTCCGCTCTGCGCGCCGTAGCTCAGGCGTCCCACGCGCGCGAGCACCTCGCCCTTTGTGTTCATGATGGTGACGCGGGGGCCGAGGTCGGTGCCGATGTCGTTGGAGCCGATGCCTGCGAAGTACTCACCGATGTACACGAGCTCCTGTCCCGATCGTCCGTCGATGCAGATTGCGGCGGCGCGGGAGAGGTTGACCCACTGTGTCTCGAACTTCCCGTCGGGGCTGAAAATCTGTATGCGGTGGTTCTCGCGGTCGGCGACGTAAACCCAGCCCTCGCCGTCGGTTGTGATGTTGTGGACGATGTTGAACTGTCCCTCGGCGGTTCCGGAATCGCCCCACGAGAAGAGGTAGCCGCCGTCGGGCGTGTACTTGTGGACGCGGGCGTTGGAGTAGCCGTCGGCCACGTAGAACTCGCCGGTGCGCTTGTCTATCGCTACGTGGGTCGGAGCGCAGAACGGCTCACCGCTCATCTTCGGCGCCGGCTTGTGAGGCGTGCCGAGCGTCATCAGCGGCTTACCGTCGGCAGTGAACTTGCGGACGGTGCTGTCGCCGTTATCGACGCAGAAGACGGTGTCGTCCGGGGAGATCGTGACGCCGTGCGGGTTGGCGAACTTGTGCTCGTCCCAGGTGCCGACGATGTTCCCGTCGGTGTCGAAGATGATCATCTGGCACGTGCCGCGATTGAAGACGTAGATCTGGTCGGTGGAGTTGACATCGACAGCGGTCCCCTCCTTGTACACCCAGCCGTCGGGCAGGTTGCCCCAGTTCTCTCCGGAGACCTCATACCTGAAGTCGCCCTCGCCGAGTATCGACGGGCCTTCTCCTCCGCCCTCGTGTCCCTCGTCGCGCAGTCCAAATTCCCAATCCTGTTCCCGTGTGGTCATGCGTTGCTCCTCTGCTGGTGGTTGTGTAATCCGAATTCGCGCATAAGGTCCTCGTGTGAGGTCACCCGGCCCGCGGCGATGTCCTTGTTGGCCTCCGCGATTGCCCGCAGATCCTCCTGCGAGACCGGCTCGTCGTCCCAAGGGGCCTCAGCCAATATCCTGAACACCGGGTCATTCATATCCCTGATGTACTGAATGAACCGCTTGAC
>JAKZVY010000180.1:0-15106 GCA_047515825.1 Dehalococcoidia bacterium | reverse complement strand
CAGGTGGACGTCCGCAAGCCGCCCGGCGGAACTTTCGAGCACCAGGGAGAGACCTACTACTTCTGCGGCCCGGGATGCAACCGCGCCTTCCAGCAAGAGCCGGACACTTACCTGTCGGGCGAGAAGAAGATTCAGATGTAGAAGCGCCTGCTTCTCACTCCCCGACGAGAAAAGACACAGACATGAACCGCCAACCCCTCTTCGCATTCGACGATCCTGATTCCCGTACCCGTGATCAGGGACTGGATGTCGTGTACGCACAGGCCAAAGGGGTTGAGCGCTTTTCGATGAGCTTCTTCGGCGGCTTCTCGTCCATGCGCGCGCTCACCTACACTCCCAGCATCCCGATGGTCCTGGGGCTACTGAAGGACTTCGACTACGAAGAGTTCGAGTGCATCTTCGGTCACAATGGCATCCTGAGCCGGGATGCCGCAGACATACTCGCGTTCCAGAGCATCGTTGATGAGAAGCTGAACAAGGGGTTCGTAGGCGTCAAGGGCCTCTCAGACGAGCGCCGCAAGATCATCTACGACCGTGCGGCCAGCGGTACGGCACGATTCTACGTGGTCAAAGACGCCATAGCGCACGCCAAGATCTATCTGTTAGAGCGTGAAGGATTGAGGCGAGTCATTGTCGGCTCCGCAAACCTGTCCGAGACCGCGTTCTCAGGCCGTCAGGCTGAAACACTTATCGCTTTCGACAACGACGAAAAGGCCTGGGAGCATTACTCGAAACAGTACGAAGCCGTGCGCGACATCGCGACCAGTCGTGTCGCGCTGCGAGAGAAGCCAATCCCCGCCGAGCTCATGCCTATCGATGAGACCCCGGTATTGAAGGAGGCAGAATCCAGCGAAAACGGTGTTGCTATCTACGTTCCGTCTGAAGACGAGAATGAGGTCGAGTACGGTATTCGGCAGGTTCTGGACCTTGTGGAGAAAATCAAGCCAAGCCGGCGGCAGGCGCTGGCGGACATTCGCCCGGATCGCAGCGGAAACGTCAAATTCACTCGCAAAACCGTCGGGCAGATGACCCGCATAGTCACGTCCCTGCACGAGAGTGAAGGCCCAAAGACTTACCTGACGTACAGCGGAGACGTATTCACACTTTCCGACAACGAGATGAGCATGGAAGTTGACCCGTCCGAAGTCAGGAGCGACGTGGAGGCATGGCTAGAGTTTTTCGGCAACTACGGCAAGGGGTTCGTGGGCGACGTCCCGAGATTGCAACGCGATTACTTCACGTTCATGTGCTGGTTTTACTTCTCTCCGCTTATGTGCGACCTCAGAAACGCCGCGCTTCGCATGGGACACTTCAGTTTCGACCAGCCGATGTTCTCGGTGCTATACGGTCAGAGCAGTTGCGGAAAGAGCAGCCTCATCGAGACGCTGATGACGTCCATGTTCTCCTATTATCATAAAATCGAAGCACAGTCCTTCACTCGCAGCAACCTGCGTGGACTGCAGGAGTCCTACAAGCGATTCCCAGTGGTGTTTGACGATGTGACCCGAGATCGGTTCAGCCGCCACGCCCCGGAGATCATCAAGGACGAGACTCTATTGTTTCCAGAGTATCCCTGTTTCGCGCTGTCCATGAACGCGGAAGCACGCAGTTTCGCGCCGGAGATTGTTAAGCGCTGCTTGATGATCTACACGAGGACATCGCTGCCAGGGGACAACCCGGCCGCCCGCCGTACGCTTCAGAGGTCGGTGGCGTCAATTCGTGAAAGACTTACCACAAGCCTGTATCGAAAATATCTGAAGCAGGCAATGGAAGAGCTGGAATCTATGCATGAGTCGCGCCGACCGGGCGACGAAGATGTGGATGTGCTTGAAATCTCCTCGACAGTGTTGTGCGGCATAATAGGTGAGAACTTGCCGCAGGGCGTCAAGATGCCCGATTGGTGCTCCCCAATGACCCTGAGCGAATACCAAGAACGGGCATTTGAAAGACCGCGCCTCGTTCTGAACAGTCTTCTTCATCCAGACAAGTTTAGCAAAGAGCGCAAGCCGCTAGCTGGGAGCTGGACGATCTCAGGGGACACGGTGATAGTTGCCGTGGACATAATGGGGTCAAGGCGTACTAGAGACGACATACCCGACTGGATATTGGACGATACGGCTAGCGTATCCGACCAGATCGCGATGAAGCGTGACCTGCTTGAAGACTTCATCGGCCACCGGATAAGAGCACCGCGCCGCTTTTTCGGACTATTGTGACCAAGGAGGCGTCAGCCCTAGTCCCTAGTCTCCACCCTGCCGTGGGGGGTGATGTTCTTTACACCGGTGGCGGACTCGAACGCGGTGGCTCGGACGGATGCTTCGATACGCTGGCCGGGTTGGACCAGGAGCGCGGAGCCGTTCTCGATCGCGTTTACCAGTCCTTCGTTGGTCCAGCTAGTGAAGGGTTCGAGTCCAACGTTGTAGGTGCGTCCGTACCACGGGTGCCCGAATCCACCGGCGAGAGACTGCCAGTACCAGAGGTACTTGTACACGTCCTTCGAGAAGCGGACGCCGAATCCCAGTCCCAACTCTCGGTTGGTGACGGCATACCAGCCCTCCGGCATGTCGGTAACGTACGCCATATCGTAGCCCTGCCATTCAGGGCCGGGGACTTTGCTCAGGTCGAGGGATGATCCGTCTTTGAGCGGGACCGTCGGCCAGGGGCCTTCGTATCCAGCTTGGAGCTTGTTGTTCGGATGGAAGTCCTCCGGGTGGCTGAAGACCGTTCCGCCGGGCAGATCGATCAGGCAGGCGTCGCTCAGGAACGGCGCGCCGAGCGCGATGTGCTCTCCCCAGACGCAGTGGACAGGCTCCGCTCCCTCGTTGGTGAGGCACTGGTCTATCTCCAGGACGGGCGAGCCGCTGGAGAGCGAAAGCGTCTTCTCGAAGAAGAACGGCGTGCGATAGGTCCGTACCGAGAACCTCATGCTCACTCTCTCAGGCGTATCCTGGAGGATTACAGAGTCCCAGGGCATCAAGTTGACCTCGGCATGGAGGCCCATGTCGGCCAGGCCGTAAACGGAGGGGAACCCGCCGCCCGGCAGCACGGTTTGCCAGCCGCCCTCGTAGTAGTCCAGCCACACGTTGGGTGGCGATCCGGTCGTCGGAGTGAAGCGGCGCGGGTCGCGGACGCCCCAGGGGGAGCGCCACATGAAGTCGGTATCGGTGGGCTTGTGGACAAGCTGGTAGATGTCCGCGCCCTTGTCGATGAGGACGACGACCCGAAGAACTTCATTCTCGATTACAGCCGTCTTGAGGCCGCGAAAAGTCCAATCGTCTGAAACGCGGGCGCCGTGGGTCCGTTCGTGTTGGTAGTGCATCTTTAGAACTCCATTCGGTTGCTATTTGAAACTTGGGTGAAAGACTCTCACCCTCTCCTCAATCCTCCCCCATCAAGGGAGAGGAAGATTCTGTTCTCTGCCCTGAAGATTAACGTGCGGTTGATCTGCATCTTGGTCTAGAGAGACCTTCTGGCGACGCTTCATCAGGTAGGTCGGTATCGCGACGAGCGCGGCGGACTGGACAATAATCGCGAATGCTATCAGCAGGGTCGCGTCCAAGAAGAACCCCTGGGGGAACATCGCGATCAGGTAGTCCCGCCTGGGGTCGAGCTGCCACAGGTCGTTGCTGAAGCTGATGAGATGGAACGCGAGGAACAGCCTATCGAAGCCGACCAGCGATCCGAGTCCGACCAGCAGCACGAGTCCGAGGATGACCCCGCCGCTCCAGCGGAGAAGGCGGCCCAGCGTCAGCAGGAACGCGCGACGCCTGAGCGCAAAGCCGCCAGCGATAAACAGCAGCAGGTAGAGCGCGCTGATCTCCGAGACCCTGTACACGCCTTTCACCAAGCCCTTGACGTCGCGCATGTGCAGGACCTCGCGCTCGTTGTAGAGGTTGCTTACGCGGATTCCCCGGACGACGACTCTAATCTCCAGCAGATCGACATCGTTGTTGAAGTAGTCGCGGATCTGACGACCGGCCGAGAGCAGCTCGTCTCGCTCGATACCCGTGTACCGGGGAATATCGTACCTGTCGAACCCGTAAGCGTAGAGCGGCGGGAAGTTGACGACCCACCGGACGTTGAACGCGATCAGGAACAGGATGACAGCCGCGACGAACAGGCCTGTGGCCAGAATCGTGAGGGGTCTGCCGATTTTCATGTCAGGCGTCATGCGGTAGCATCTTATGGCGGCGATATTTGGGGTGTCAACCGACGCTCAAGCCGCGAACCAAGGAGGAGGACTCTCACTTTGAGCAGCCAACACGAATTTCCGAGTACGTTCGACGGGGTACGGGAGCTGACGGCCAGGCTTCGGGGGCCGGACGGGTGCCCCTGGGACAAGGAGCAGACCGCCGATACGCTCAAGCACCTCTTTCTGGAGGAGTGCTACGAGCTGGTGGAGGCGATCGAGGAGGGCGACCCGGCCAAGATGGTGGAGGAGCTGGGCGACGTGCTGTTTCATGCCGCCTCTCAGATACAGATCGCTGAGGAGTCCGGGGCGTTCACGGGCGCGGACATGTGCAAAGGGGTGATCGACAAGCTGGTCCGCAGGCATCCGCACGTATTCGCGGACGTGGTGATGGACGACGCGTCTGAGGCGGTGCCGCGTTGGGACAAGCTCAAGCGCGAGGAGATGGCTGGCACGGAGCGGTCGATCCTGGACGGCGTACCAAAGGCGATGCCCGCTCTGAGCTACGCGCAGGCTATCCAGGGTCGCGCGGCCAGGATGGGCTTCGATTGGGACGACTACGAGGGAGTGCTGGACAAGGTCGCCGAGGAGCTGCGCGAGATTCGGGACGCGCCGGAGCAGGAGCGTGAGGGTGAGATCGGAGACCTTCTGTTCACAGTGGTCAACGCCTGTCGCTGGCTGGGGGTCGAGGCGGAGAGTGCGCTCAGACAGACGAACCGCAAGGTGTACTCTCGATTCACTACGATGGAACGGCTGGCGCGGCAGCGCGGCCTGGACTTCGATGCCACTTCACTCGACGAGAAGGAAGAGCTGTGGCAGGAGGCGAAGGGGATGGAGGAAGGGTCGGCGGGGTGATGGTCGCGGGACTTGGCAGTAAGCGGTTAGTGGGTCTGGCTCCCTTCGACTTGGCTCAGGATGGGCTTCGGCGCCTGTGGGGTGTGAATCGTGCCCGACCCCGTATCGGGGTACGGGGTGACGTTGTTTTCGCAGTTTTCGGAAAGTTTTTGAAAATGCCTGCCCTTTGGGCCCTTCGAGCCCTGTCCAAAGCTAGGCGGAAAGAGGTCTAGCTTTGGGAGGCAGGGCCCTTTCGTGAAATCCTTTCTGCCCTGCTTCTGCCCTTTGGGCCCTGTTTTGGTTCCATCCGACAAGCTCAGGGCAGAAATGGACATGAGTTCTTGTTGATGGAGTGTAGCACAGGGGGATGGCGGGGTGTCAAGTGGGCGATCCGTAGAAACGAACTAGCCAGTGCTTCCTTCGATTGAATGAGTTCTGATCAAAATTAATCTCAACTGACTTGCCTATCAATAGTAGGAAGCGAACAACTCAATTTCCTCAATTGGAACAACTGGATCTATTTCAATAAGCTTTTCAGCTTCAACGATCTTGTATTTTCCTAACACATCACGCAACGTTTTGGAGCTTATCCAATCACTATTCCAAATCTGGCTGACTTCTCCATTCACTAATTGACAGAGAGGTTCCTTAAACCTAATGTCACTACTAAATTCAAGGCTAATTCGCTGAAGCCAAATCTGCATATGGCCGGTGTTTGGTATATGGGAAAATCTCTTCACCACTTTCCTAATGATCTCGCGTCTCTCCGATGTCCCCTCGACGAATCTTACGAGCTTACTCAATATCGCTGTAGAAACCGGGTAGGTTCGTGGATTGTTATAGGCAATATCAACTACTATACCTATCAATGGTAATGGAAATTCACATTGTTTCATCTTCAAGATACGTTTATGATAGTGCTGCAAAGCAACTTGAAGACTTCCCGAATTGACATGTTCTTTGCTGTGGTCATGTATGATCATCAAGGTTCTCTGCATGTTGCTATCTCCTTGCCTTCGAAACATCCAAGCCAGCTTGTCAGGCTTCACAGAGGATCGTACTACCTCACTGCTCACATCAGTCTTAGTCGGATTAAGTTTCAACCCTAGGTCATTCATCACTTCAGTGAGACATTTGAGGATGATTTCGCCGTCTTGAGAATTGTTCACGAACATGCGGTAGTCATCGCGATAGCGCAGAATCTGATAATCTTCAATGCTCTCGGAGGCAAGTTTGTTTGTCAGTTCTACGTCTGCATAGCCTAGAACCATCTCAGCAATCAAATCCATCAACACTGATCCCTGTGGAATGCCGTTAGTCTGGCCTTGTTGCATTTCTTGAATATGATTGTCGATAATGTTACCGATTAATGTTTTATCATTTCGCTTCTCTTTGGCAATTTCCTTTGTATGAACTACCCATGCTATTGAATGAGTGTAAATAGCAGCGTAGCAGTCAACAATATCCGTGCGGACGAGGAATCCGAATTCCAAGGACATCTCAATCGACTTTTGTTCAATTGATATCCACCACTTGCTTACTAGCTCTGCTCTATCTTTCTGTTTTGTCAATGATTCCAGAGGTAGACTTAGACATCTTATTCTGGGACTGCTATTACTAAAGAAATTAAATAAATCACATATTACTTTCCATTGCTGACATTCAGTTATGTTGTCAACCAAAGAAACATATAGAGCCGGGTGGATGAGTTGCATAGGACGCCAATCATATCTCCCATCTTTGTTATTTAATATCAGATGATTGACGTCATCATGGTTACGTGGCTTGCGAAATTGAAAACCAGATAACTTCTTTCCTTTGAGTACTTTGGCGACAGCTTTCAGGAGACCGTCAAACCGAAAGTACGGTGGCAGATCAACGCTGAAGTAACTTTCTTGTTTGAGTAGAAAGTCTCTTGCCTCATCGCAAGATAGCTCGATGATTGATCGCGCCTTTTGCTTTTTACTTTTCTTAGCCATCAGGATTGCTTCTCTGAATGTATCTCGACATTTCCAGTGTTCGACTACTCAGTGCCAAGCCCGGCAAGCGCATGCTGGAGTTACCCATCAGATTGGCACCTCTCGGTAGTCGCCTGGTCGAATTAAATTGACGGCCTCTTGTATCGCCGCAATCCGCAACTGGATGCGAGGCCATGAAGTTGATAGCAGTACGAGCACCGCTAGTTGTAGCCTGAGGGGAGACACTCTAGATTCTTCGACTCCGCTTCGCTCCGCTCAGAATGACATGTTGTGCAAAGAAGCTCGTGGATACTTACCAGTGTTTTGATGCTTCCAGATGTTGGCAATGAAGAACCGCCTGAGATTGCGGTGGATGTTGCGTTCGCTGCTCAGGAATCAGCTTGTAGTTTCTGAGGCCATGCCTAGCTGCTCTCCCTCACGCGGGGCGATGCTAGGAGGTTTGCGCTCTTCGTTGGTTGGGGTGGGCAGGTCATCGGCTGAGAATAGAGGGGAGGCGCAGACCTCGTCGAGCAACGTTGCGCCTTCGGGTTCGAGCGCGACCGTGGCTTCGAGCAGCCACAGCAGCTCCAGTAGCTCCTCGCCAAACGTCCAGCGTTCGGGGCGAATTTCGTCAAGTGGGGACGACTTGCGACCGGACGGGATCAGCTTACGGTGGCCCAGCCACGACCTGACGACCTGGAGACCGGACACGGAGTAGCTCCAGACCTCGGGGACAACGGGTGCGAACTCGCCGTCTCCGACGCGTAGGGCTTTCGTGCCGATGTTGTAGTGGAAGCCAGCGGGGTACTCGTCTAGGGACACCGGTTTTGTGCATCTGGCTTCGCCCTGCGGGACCGAACGGTAAGTGTGCAGGTGCAGGAGGCGCTCGCCATGATCGGCGACTCGGGTGAAGAGCTGGGGGTCTTTGGTGATCGGGAGGCGTGGCGGCGGCAGCTCAAGCTCATCCCAGAAACGGCTGACATAATCGGGCTGAGAGAGGATGCCGTAGGCGTAGGCAAACAGCCGGTCTGCGGAAGTCGACGCTCCGTGAACGGCTGAGACGGCCTCTAGCAGGCCTCCTGTCAGGTTCGGCTCGGTGGCGTCCGCGTTACGCCAGAGGGGGATGACGTGCTTGCCTCCGAACGAACCTCTGAAATGATGAAGGTCGGGGATAGCAGCCGTCGCAACTGCGGCAGGGCCATGTCCCATCACGGCGGTCAGGAGGCTGGTGATGTATACCTGTTTGTCCCCATGGGCTGCCCATATCGGCGGCCCCGGTCTATCAATGAGTCGAGCATCTGCGAACACGTACTGCCTGTCAAAGGACCGGTAGGAGTAGCGTGAGACGTATGGCACTACCGCCGTAGATGACAATTGCGAAACACTGGGGGGTTTTTCAGCCCCAGGGAGTAGTGCGGGTGGGGAATCGGTCGCCTTTCGCCCGGTGGGCCGGTCCACAAACAGAACTTGGCGTCTGTTCGGGTCCGAAGAGACTAGTTGCCGCCAGCGCCCCTCCAAAGACCTCCGTTCTGGGTTGATGGGCCATGTGCGCCCGGCTTTCACGCCTGACTGCTGCCATGGGAACACATCTGTAACAGCCGGCCAGTCGAAATATGCCCCGATCCCCACCGGGTAGAATGGGGCATCCCAATCGTGAGAGCAATCGCGCCATTTGAGGTCGTCGAACGACTCGACGGAATCGAGCGTTTCGAGCTTCTCCCGTTCGGAGCCGGTCAGCTTGACCTTGCGAACCTTCGCCGGAGTATCGGGGGATGGTGGGCCGTAGCGTGCTCCAACGGCAATCGCGACCGGGGTGCGGATGGCGAACACGTTGTCGGTCTTGCGCGCGCCGAGGCTGTCGCCCTCGAGGTCTATGATCCAGAGCTCGTCGAACACCTCGCGCATCTTGCGGCGCATCCCGACGAATCCCGGACCCTGGAGGTAAGAGGACGCGGTAATGAAGGTTACGATACCCGGGTCGTCCGTGGAGTCGAACACCTTCCAGAGCGCCCAGCGCCAGAAGTAAACGTAGTCGTTGTAGAGGTTCTTGAGATGCACCCCGGCACCCACCGCGCGAGCCGGAGCGAGAAAGTCCTCGAGAATGGCTGGCTCACTATCCCCGTCGTCCCCATAGCGCACCCATCCACCCTTGCACCGGCCTTCGTCGGAATCGGGGTCGCGCTGCTCGCGGTCATACGGAGGGTTTCCGATGCAGACGACGACAGGGACCGCCCTCTTGACCTCCTGAGCGCGCTCACGCTCGAGGCTAATCTGCTCCTGCATCATGGTTGCCGTGAACTCAGGCAGTTGGTTGGGAGATTCGAGGGTGTCGGTGAGATAGACTCGGGGCGTATGGCCGACTACGCCATTTTCACGCAGGCGCTGGGCGATGCGCAGGTGGGCAACCGAGTAGGGGCCGACCAGCAGCTCAAAGGCGTGGAGCCTGTCCGCGAGTGCGGCGAGCCTCTGCGGAACCGCGCCGGGACCGTACAGATCGCGTACCGCGGAGGCGGCGTGCTCAAGAACGGCAAGAGGATACGTGCCGGTACCGACGGCGGGATCGAGCACGGTCACGCCATCATCGGCGAACGAGAGGGGTTTGGAGAAGCGGGTTTTCAGTATCTCTCCCGCTAGCCGTACCTGGCAGCGCACCACCTCGACAGGGGTGAAGTAAACTCCACGGTCTTTGCGCAGCTTCGGGTCATAAGCGCCGAGGAAGTTTTCGTAGAAGTAGAGCCAGTGGTCGTCGTGCTGCTGGAACTGGATAGAATCGACGGCCGCGATGGCGCGCTCCAATAGCTCGACTGGCATGAGCAATTTCTCACGGACGGACGGGACCTCCATAAGGCTGAGCGCTTCAGCAAGCAGAGCGTGCTCGACTCTCAGCGCGTCGGCGGCCATGGCTGGTCGAAGATTCTCGGCGCCCTCCAGTCGGGCGAGGAGGAGCGCGTAGGTGAGCGTCTGTGCGTAAGCGTCGGCAAACTGGTCGTCGTTCGCGCCGGGGAACAGAAGGCGTCCCCACTCGGTTGCCAGCGTTCTCAGAGGGCTGTCGGCGCGGCCCAACTCAGCGCGGACCTCGTCGCGGAGGATGCGCGTGAGGGGCGCAAGGAACTCGGCGAGTCCCTGCGCCGTACCGGGGACTATAGGCTCCCAGGTCAGGAAGCTGCGGAGAAGCTGGTCGAACTGCGCCAAGCTCTCCTGTTGGAAGAGAGCCGCGCTGCCCAAGCGGATGTCGTCTGAGATTCGGACGCGTTTCCAAGAGAGCTTGCCTGAGTGGTAGAGGCTCCATTCCGAGCCGTCGGTGTAGATGAGGTTCGGCAGCTCCTTGAAACGCCCCCACTGCGTTTTGTTGGGGCCAGTGAAGTCTTCAGGGCAAGCGCCAAGACCGGGTCGCTTCAACTCGACGTGTCCGACGAGCAGGCCGTTGAGGGTGATGCCGAGATCGGGGCGTCCGGCAACGTTGTCGGGATGCACCTCGGTACGCCAGTTCACGTCACCAACCACCGCGCCGACTCTCTTGATCAGGCTGCCAACAAGCGGCTTGAGCTGGTCTTCGGGATCGGCGTCAACAGGAAGGCTGAAGTTCTCAGCCACTTCGTCGGCGTACTCGCGAATAGCGTCGGTGAATATGTGCCCGGCGCTAGTCACGTTGGTTTCCTACGTTCTGCACTCTCATCCTGCTGAGCAGTCTAACTGAGGGATCAAACCGAGTACCGGCGCTCAGCATGGCAACAGACTCCAGTCATCCATCTTCCAGAAGGGCGTCAATCTCGCGGGCGAGTATCGGGAGATTAGTCTGAACCACATCCCAGCACCAACCTTTGCAGGTGTATATTGGGAATGCCCATCAGATTGGCACCTCTCGGTAGTCTCCCGGTTGCATCTCGTTGACGGCCTCCTGTATCTCGTCGACCCGCAACTGGATGCGAGGCCATGAGGTCGATAGCAGTACGAGCACCGCAAGTTGTCGCCTAGCAAGATTCTGTTGGTTGCGAATCTGTTGATCCGTGGTAATGATGAGCTCGTAACCGTGTTCCTCGGCTCGATCCAGCAGTTCTCCGTTGAGGAGCCTGGACCAACTCATCTCAAAGGCGGTGTCCACCAAGTGCCCAGCCAAGTGACGGCGGAGAGGCACTGGGGTTCCCTGGTCAAACAAGATCCTCAAGAGCCCACCGGAGCTTTCAACGATCTCACTTCGTGGGCTAGAACGGCTTCTACCTTCCGGGCGTCGACGCCGGGGAACCACTGGAGGAACTGTTCCACCGTCGCTCCGTCCTTGAGATTTTCGAAGAGGGCGGACACGGGCACACGTGTCCCGCGAAACACCCAAGCCCCGCTGACCTTATCCGGGTCGCGTTCGACGGCAGGGCACTGATCCCAGTTTGTCATTGTGACACCTCGTATGCGCGATGGTCCTGCCACATGCTCACAATCGTCTCCCCTACCCTTACGTTCCTTGGAAGCCACACATCTGATTATAGAAAGAATGATCCGAAACTATCAACATCATCTAGTCGCTGCGGCTGTATCAAGTCGGAGTCCGGGACCGTCGAGCGGAGCCGGTAATCCGAGTCTAAACCCGGTAGTCGCCTTGGGCTGTGAACGGGTCCAGTATCGGCACGGCGAAGTGCTCGAAGTCGCGGACGTTGCGGGTCACGACGGTCAGCCTGTGGATGATGGCGACGGCGGCTATCATGGCGTCTTGCGTCAGCGCGTTCGTTTTCCGGTGCATCAGCCTGGCCCATTCACGGAAGGCGGCAGCATCCACTGACAAGACGCTGTAAGTGGCAAGCACGCGGTCGAGCCATTCCTCCAATTCGTCTGCCTTGGCGGGGTCCTGGGCGCGTGTGATTTCGATTCCGGCCTGTATCTCCCCGATGGTGACGGCGGAGAGGTGAAGGTATTCGGCAGGTATGTCTTGGATCCAGTACAGGACCGCTTGGTGCGGCCTGGGCCGGCGCAACTCCGAGACGACGTTGGTATCGAGAAGGTACACGGACCTAGTCGAATCGCGGCGGTGCTCGTCGAGGTAGGTCCCTGCGTGGAGGGGTCAGCGAGTCGGTGCGGGCCTCTGGAGCGAGCAGTAACTCTTTGAGGTCCGGCCTCGTCATGCGCAGCAGCCGTCGCCACTGGTCGATTGGGACCAGCACAGCGGCCTCGACGCCACGCTTGGTGACGACCTGCGGCCCGTCGGCGAGGCTCGTCTCCAGCATCTCGCTAAAGCGAGCCTTGGCTTCTTGTACCTGCCACTTGTTGCTCACACTTCCTCCGGTGCAGATTAATTCGCTCTGACTAGGTATCAGACTAGTTTATTTGGCGGGGACTGTCAAGGGCAAGTTTCCCCGGCTGAACCATTCGGAAGAGTATTACCCGTCGATCTGAGTGCCAATCCGAGTCTAGATCCAATGGCGGCCCTGCCAAAGGCGGCGTTTATCCATCCTCCAGAAGGGCGTCGATCTCGCGAACGAGGGTTGGGAGATTGGTCTGAACCACATCCCACACCAGCCGATTATCCACGACATCGTATCTGTGTATCAAGACGTTACGGAAGGCGATGATGCGCTGATAACCGGTGATACCGGCAGCCACTGCCTCGTCGACTCTGGCAAGTCTCGTCATGGCTTCGCCGATGACTTCGAACTGTCGCTCCACCGCAGCGCGCAACATAGCGTTGTGTTCGTAGTCCGCAAACGTCTTGCGGCAGTGAATTCTCTCAACCGGCCGCAGGCACGCTGAATGTCATACAGATACTTCCCGGTTTCAAGCCTCATAGATGGGCGTCCTCGTCTGCTCGACTGATTGCAGGAAGTAAGGGTTTTCTATTGCAGAGCCGACCACCAAATCGACTGGACTTCCGAAAAGCTTCTCCAGAGCTTCCAGCAAGCCGAAGTAGGTGTCCGCATAGGCTCCGAACGCCTCCGGCTGAAACTCGACAACGAAGTCCAGATCGCTGTCTTCGGGGCAGTACGCGCCAGTTGCAGCCGAGCCGAACAGGTCGAGCCGCTGGACGCTGTATCGGCGGCAAAGGCGCTTCAGTTCATCGGCCTGTTCCACAACGGCAGGAATCATCGTCTGTCCTCCTGATGACGTGATGATGCGCACCCACTGCACGAGTCTAGATCCAGTGGCGGCCCTGCCAGAGGCGGCGTTCGACCTGGTCTGAAACGGACTCGACGAGGCTGTCGGCCAGGGGGCGGAGGAGCAGATCGCGGAGGCCGCGCTTGGGGTGGAGGTATACTGGGCGCTTTGGGATGCCCGCCGCCTTGGCGGCGAGGTCGAGGGCGTGTTCGAGGTCCCCGACTTCGTCCACGAGGCCGACTTCGAGGGCTCGTTGGGCGAGATAGACCTCGCCGGTGGCTAGCTCGCGCACGCGGCTTTCTTCGAGTCCGCGTCGCTCGGATACGATGCCGACGAAGGAGTCGTAGGTGCCGTCGATAAGCTGCTGGAGCTTCTGGTCCTCTTCGGGGGTCGTCTCGCGCCAGGGCGCTCCGAGGTCTTTGAACCTACCGCTCTTGTTGACGTTGACGCCGATACCGGCCTTTTCGAGAAGCTGTTCGAGTGCGGGCCGGACGGAGATCACGCCGATCGAGCCGACGATGGAGCCCGGCGCGGCGACGATCATGTGCGCGGCGCACGCGATCATGTAGCCGCCGGACGCACCGACGCCCCGGATGTTGGCGACAACGGGCTTGCGGTCGGCGACTCGTCTGACGGCGCGGTAGATGTAGTCAGAGGCTGAGGCACCGCCACCGCCGGAGTCTATGTCGAGGACGAGGGCGCGGAAGCGGTGGTCCTCGAGGACCTGTTTCATGAGGCGCTCCACCTCCGGCGACTTGACCGCTCCACCGATGGTACCGTGAATCTGGACGACGGCGGTCCTGCCTCCCATGACGCCGGACCTCAGACTTCTCAGGACTAACATTGACTGCTCCTAGTTACACGGATTGACCAACTGACACGACAGACTCCGAGTCGGACTATCGGAGCCGGAGGGACGTGTGGATGCTCTCGCCGTGCATGATTGGGTTCCAGTCGGGGTTAATGACGCTCCATAGCAGGACGCCGCAGCGGTCGGCCCACTCTTCGTAGAGGCGTTCAAGCTCATGTGCCTTGTTTCGGTTGCGTTGGTAGAGATCGTTGAGCTCGGTCCTGTCGGTCTCCATGTCGTACAGCTCCCAGGGGCCGCCGATGGCGGAAACCAGCTTCCACTGGCCCTGGCGGATCGCACGGCTGCCCTCGTGCTCCCAGAAGATGGGCTGCTCGCGGCTCCACTCTCCTCGGTCGATTGCGGACAGGAAGCTCTCGCCCTCCAGCGGGAGCGTCTGTTGACCCTCGCGCTCGGTTGGCTGAGACGCGCCCGCCGCCTGGAGACACGTCGGCATGATGTCGATCAGGTGAGTCGGGGAGTGTACGATGCCCGGCTCTCGGATTCTGTCCGGCCAACTCAGGATGAACGGAGTGGATATGCCGCCTTCGTGCGTCCAGCGCTTGAACCTTCGGAAGGGCGTATTCGAGGCGTTTGCCCAAGGGAGATCGTAGCTCATGAATGTCTGGGCGCCGCCGGGACGCAGTTCACGGATGTTGCCGAGGACTAGAGGAGTGCCGTCCGGGTTGGGGCCCATGTACCTATGGGGCTGGGGTTGGCTGCTCTCCTCGGCGAGGAACTCGGCGCATCCTCCGTTGTCAGACAGGAACATTACGATGGTGTTACTGTCGGCTCCGGCCCTGCGAAGCGCAGAAACTATTTTGCCGACACCCTGGTCGAGCCTGTCGATCTGCGCGGAGTAAACAGCCATTCGAATATCTTCCCAGTCGTGATCGGCGGCCTCATCCCAGGGCGGGCTGTCGGCGTCGCGGGGGCTGATGTCCCACTTTTCGTCGAGGATGCCCATTCCCTTGAGCTGCTCGTGGCGGCTGGTTCTGAGGTGGTCCCAGCCGTTGCGGTACTTGCCCTCGTAGCGGGCAATGTCCTCTTCGAGAGCGTGAAGCGGCCAGTGGGGCGCAGTGTAGGCGACGTACATGAAGAACGGGTCTTCACCGGCCGTCGCGTCTTCGATCATATCGACGGCGTTGTCGCTGATCGCGTCGGTCAGATAGAAGCCTTCGAGATCGGGCTCTAACAGCG
>JAKZVY010000179.1:0-3463 GCA_047515825.1 Dehalococcoidia bacterium | reverse complement strand
GGGCCGCCATCTGGGTGCAAATACCAAGCGACACCTAGACGATTGGATCCCGTGACTTTCCTCAGCAGGGCGTATTTCACATAGTCGCCGATGTCTCCGACATACCTGTTTTGCACGAACTACTCCCTATACAGGTTGAAGGCTGACTGTCTAACAGCCGGCTTGGGCAGGAACGTAGTCTCGCACTTCAACCTCTACGTCGTGATTTACTTCCCCAACAGACCCATCGAGCAATCGTCTTGTGGTCTCACTGTCGAGATACTCTTCGCCGCAGTTGTCGCAGATTTTGGCAGGGACGTCTTTGACAACGACGATTTTTTCGTCGTCAGTGAACGTAAAGATAGTACTCCCGGGAGTGGTTTCTCCGTTCCTGCAAATGACACACTTCATCTCTTTCTCCTCCTAAAGCCAGGATGCCACCGATCTGTACCGGGTTCGTACACCGTTATGACGACCAGACATTCGTTATCTATATCATCGGCCAAAACCACATGGAGAGGTCGAGCACCAGCCCAACCCAATGCCAATCTGCTCGGCAGCGGCGTATCGTCAGGATACCACTCTATCACTTCACGCTCGTCGATGACCGTGTACACTTCGTGTTCTGTTATGTTCCGCCGTCTCATCCTCAGAGTAGCATGTCTGCGGAACTCTACGATTCGTCGAGCCAGCCTACCACTCCCTGATATCCACGAAGTGGCCGGCGATAGCGGCGGCGGCCATTTCGGGGCCGACGAGATGGGTGCGCCCGCCCTTACCCTGGCGACCCTCGAAGTTGCGGTTGGAAGTGGCCGCGCAGCGCTCTCCTGGCTGAAGAATGTCTGGATTCATGCCCAGGCACATCGAGCATCCGGCGACGCGCCAGCCATATGTTAATCAGATGCCGTTGACGCAGGCTCAGGCACCCCCGCTGCCACGTACTTTAGTACAACGACCTCAATGTCATTGTCTCGCTCACCATCTTCAGGAGACATGTTATGCACGCGCACAAATGTCTCCGAATCGATGTATGACTCTCCGCAATTGTTGCACACCTTAGCTGGAATGTCTTTGACCAAGAGAATCAACCCGTCCCGTTCCAGCGTGGAAGTCGTATCGCCGGGCTCCATTTCGCCATTCTTGCAGATGACGCAGATCATCGTATTCTCCTCCTCGTTCTAAAACCTGGCAGCCAACGTCCGTTGTCTGGCTCATATGTCGTTATGACTATCACAGTATCAGTCTCTGGATCATTGGCCATTACGACATGAATTGGTCTGCGCCCTATCCCACCCCAAGACCAGTCTGCTGGGATGTGGAGTATCGTGGGGGTAGGTCTCAATCACCTCGCCATGATCAATTACCGCATGCACTTCCACTTCAGTGATGCCCCACAGCTGCATCCTCTGCTCTGCGTGATTCCGGAGCTCCACACGTCGAGCCAGCCTACCACTCCCTGATGTCCACGAAGTGGCCGGCGATGGCGGCGGCGGCGGCCATTTCGGGGCCGACGAGATGGGTGCGGCCGCCCTTACCCTGGCGACCCTCGAAGTTGCGGTTGGACGTGGCGGCGCAGCGCTCGCCAGGCTGGAGGATATCGGGGTTCATGCCGAGGCACATCGAGCATCCGGCGACGCGCCAGTCGAATCCGGCCTCGGTGAAGACTCGGTCGAGTCCCTCTTCCTCGGCATCGACTTTGACCTGCGCGGAGCCGGGAACGACCATCGCGTACACACTGTCCGCGACTCTCTTACCCCTGACCACATCGGCGGCAAGCCGTAGGTCTTCCAGGCGCGAGTTGGTGCAGGAGCCGATGAAGACCCTGTCCAAGGCGATGTCCTGGATCGGCGTGTCCGGATCGAGGCCCATGTACATGAGGGCGCGCTCGGCGGACTCGCGCTCGCCCGCGTCATCGAACGAGTCGGGATCGGGCACGCGCCCGCTGACAGGGGCTACCATGCCGGGATTCGTGCCCCAGGATACGTAGGGTTCCAGGTCGGAAGACTGTATCACGACCGTCCTGTCGAACTCGGCGCCGGGATCAGTAGTGAGCTTGCTCCACTCCTCGCAGGCGCGGTCGAAGTCGGTGCCTTGCGGCGCCTGGGGCCTGTCCCGCACGTAGTCGAAGGTCGTCTGGTCTGGCGCGATCATTCCTGCGCGGCCTCCGGCCTCTATCGACATGTTGCAGACCGTCATGCGGCCTTCCATGGAGAGCTGCTGAATGCCTTCGCCGGTGTACTCGATAGCGTGGCCCGTCGCGCCCGCGACGCCTATCTCCCCGATGATGGCTAGAATGACGTCCTTCGCAGAGACGCCGAATGGCAGCGGGCCTTCGACTCTGATCTCCATAGTGCTCGGCTTGAACTGGCGCAGCGTCTGAGTTGCGAGGACGTGCTCGACCTCCGACGTGCCTATACCGGTGGCGAATGCGCCGAACGCGCCGTGCGTCGAGGTGTGACTGTCGCCGCACACGATCACCTTGCCCGGCTGGGTGTAGCCCTGCTCCGGTCCGATCACATGGACGATCCCCTGGTTCGGGCTGAACCTGTCGTAAAGCGTCACCCCAAACTCGCGGCAGTTGCGCTCGAGATAGTCGAGCTGCTGCGCGGCGATCGGGTCGCTGATTGGCCTGCTCAGCTCCCAGGTGGGCGTGTTGTGGTCCATCGTCGCTACGGTAAGGTCCGGGCGCCTCACGGCGCGGCTGGTCATCCGCAGACCCTCGAACGCCTGCGGCGAGGTGACCTCGTGCACAAGGTGCAGGTCCACGTACAGCAGCGTCGGCTGGCCCGCTTCCTCACGCACCACGTGAGCGTCCCAGATCTTGTCGAACATCGTTTTGGCAGTCATTGTCGTTCCTCGATCACTGATTGTCGGTCTTCATCCGTCATCCGGACCGTTGTAGTAGGACGGCTCGTAAACAGGTGTCGGCATGTAGAAAACATCTTCGCTTTCAATAAGATATTGGGCCCTGTCGTTGATGCTGGGACCCGCAACAATTGCGAGCGTGTCGATTCCGACCGCCTCCTGAAGGGCCTCCGCACCTTGCCGGACGCGGACTACGTCATCTTCCCTGACAGTGGTGGAGATCTCTACCGCGCACCATACCGGCTCCCGTTCAGCGGAACCAATACGCCTGCGACGGGCGAAGAAGACGAGGTCAGTATCCAGTATCCTGCGGAACTGCTCGTCGGTAATTCGATCCTCTTCTCTGGCGTCCTCGATGGGATCGAGCAGCTCGCGGGGAGGGACCTCGCCGATGCTCAGGACCACCCTCGTGCGTGTGAGTCCCAGCGGTTGGGATATGACGGAGTTGACCTTGAAGGCAACCTTGCGCTCCTGGGCTTCTCCTCTCAGAGCGCTGAGATGACCCGACATGGTGTCCATCCGATGGGATTGGAACATGACGGTGTTGGCTAGGGAGTTGACCTGCTCTCCCAAGGCTCTGACCTCGACCGTAAGTGAACTGATCGACTCCTCTACTCGG
>JAKZVY010000178.1:0-10355 GCA_047515825.1 Dehalococcoidia bacterium | reverse complement strand
TGAGCTACACCAACTCGGTCTTCCCCCAGCACCTGGACGATCACCTGGCGTACCTTCAACGGTTCGTGTAGACGCTACCACCACCCATCGTCACTACCATGAAAATAGTCTGTGCCGCCATGTCGTGTCGTAGGGGCGGGTTTCAAACCCGCCCTGTCCCTTGACGTAGGACACCGCCGATTTCATCCCTCTTATGTGGCCTGACAAGGCTATAGTCATTCTGAGCGGAGCGAAGCGGAGTCGAAGAATCTAAAGTCTCCGCATTCAGGACACACCGACCCATCACTAACCACCTTTGTGACGCTTCCTACCACCACTGCTCGTATCTGACACGCGACTTGGGAACGCCGAGTCCGGCTAGCATCGCGGCGACGTCCCGGATCATCGCCGGCGGACCGCAGACGAAGAACAGGGCGCCTAGGTCGATGCCCTCGGAGCGCAGCAACTCTGCGTCGATGCGGCCCGTGCGCCCGCCCCACGTCTCAGGCACAGCGCGAGTCACGGTGAAGACGCACCTTATCCTGTCGTTTCGTGCGGCGATAGACTCGAGCTCCCGGCGGAACAGAAGCTCGTCCGGCGACGATGCGCTGTACACCAGGTTCAGACGGGTGAGGCGAGCCAGCTCGTCGACGGCCCGCACAATGCTCATCAGGGGCGTCATCCCGATTCCGCCGCCGATCAGCACGACGGAGCGCGCCTCATCCGGCGTGTAGATGAAGTCGCCGCCCAGGCTGACCTCTACAGCGTCGCCTGCGCGGGCTTCATCGTGCAGCCAGTTCGTCACTGGATGGTCGCTGCCGTCGTGCTTCACGGCCAGCCGGATCGATGTCTGATCGGCCGGCGACGAGGTTATCGAGTATCCGCCGACGGCCTCCGCGCCCTCGATGGTCACAAAGAGGTCCACCCACTGACCGGCGCTGAACCCGATCTCCCGACCGCCGAGGTCCAGAGCGAACGACATAACCGTCGGCGTCTCACGGCTGACTGTCGCGATGGTCGCCGGGCGTCTCATGTTCGGCCCTCTGAGACGACCTCAATGGCGGGAGCGAGTAGGAATGGCATCACCCCCGTCGGCGGCCTTCGTAGTCTATGGAGACTGTGGGGATGCCTAGGTCGCTGAGGCCAGGCTCTACGATGGCGGCATCGCAGGCGATTACGATGTTGAGGTGGTCGATATCGAGCAGGTCGGACGCGGCCTGCCGAACGTCTTCGAGGCTCAGCTCGGCGAGCCTGTCGGGGAAGGTCGTAAAGTGGTCGTCGGGGAGATCGAAGATGACCAGCCTGAGGAGTTGGCTGACTATCTGGTGGTGGGTCTCGAACTGGCTCGGTATACTGCGCATGATGCCGTCGATGGCGTCCTTGAACTCCGTTCCGGTCACTGGGCGACTCCCCGTGATCTCCTCGAACTCTTTCAGAGTCTCAATCACGGTCTCTTTGGTCACCGCTGTCTGGACACCTCCGCCCGCGACCAGCACCGATCGCCGCAGCGACCAGTCGATCATGGACATGTAGCCGTAGCTGTACCCCTTGTCCTGGCGCAGGTTCATGTTGAGACGCGCCGAGAACTGGCCGCCGAATATGTAGTTCAGGATGTTCAACGCGAGGTAGGCGGGGTCGTTCCTGGGAATGGTCAGGTGGCCTGTGCGGACCACAGACTGCGCAGCTCCGGGTTTGTCTGCAAGGTAGATGGTAGTCGGCGAGCGTTCGGGCGCGTCCGGCGTCGGAGGACCGGGTATGCGGATCTCGGAGCTTTTCCAGCTTCCGAAGGCGTCGTTGGCGGCCTCTACGGCCTCGTCGAGAGAGAGATCGCCGACGATGATGAACGTGGAGCTAGCGGGGTTGAAGTGCGACGCGAAGAACGATTTCAGGTCGGCCCTCGAAACGCGGCCAACCGACTCCTCGTTCCCGGTCATCGGGTGTCCGTACGGGGTGCCGGGGCCGAACATCACCCCGCGAGTGGCCATGGCGGAGATTGTCGCGGGGCTGTCCGAGACGCGGCGCAGGTCTGTCAGTATGTTGGCCCTCACCCGTTCCAGGTCGCTCTCCGGGAAGTCGGCGTTCAGGGCCACGTCTCCCAGGATGGCGAGCGAGTCGCGCCAGGTTGTGTTCAGCCCGTCCGACATGAGCAGAATGTGCTCTCTACTGGCCCCGGCTCGCAGATGGCTGCCGAGGAACTCCATCTCGTCGGAGATCTGGGCCGACGAGCGAGAGAGGGTGCCTTCGGGAAGCATGGTCGTGGTCAGATGGGCGAGGCCCGCGCTTTCGGCGGGATCGGACGCCGCGCCTGACCGGACGACCAGGCCGAACGCGACTGTCGGCAGTCCTTTCCTTTGAAGGTGCAGGATGTTCATCCCGTTGTCCAGCACCGCACGGCTGGGTACCGGCGGCGTGAAGGACGAGCGGCTGGCAGCATCGGGCGCGCGTCCGCGCTCTACCGTGACGGCGGACGTGGTCCTTTCGGCCTGCGGATTTATCGACAGCTTGACCATGCTCTCGCCGAGCACAGACGCTGCGTCGCGCAGGTCATCTATGGTGAGCGACAGGTAGCTGTCCATGTTTTTGTTGATGAACGCGGGGTCTCGGGCGAAGGTGTTGTAGTAGTTGAGGTGGTCCGCCCTGCCTCCGAAACCGCCGAAACGTTCGAGTTGGAAGACGTGCGACGCCTGGATTCGGTTCTTGGCGCGCTGGAGCTCACGCTCGTCCACGTCGCCCTTGCGAATCCGCTCGATCTGTCGCAGGACATCATTTTGCAGCTCTTCCAGGGAGTGGCCGGGGTTGGCTGTGGCCTGTACCACCATCTCTCCCGAAATCTCCTGTGCGTGGTGGTAAACGCGCACGTCTCGCGCGGCGCGAGTCTCGTACACGAGCGACCGGTACAGCCGCGAGCTTCGTCCGTCGCCCAGAATGGCGGCTATCACATCCAGAGCGGGCTGGTGCTGGGAGAAATCGGACACGGTGGGCCAGGCGAGGTACAGGCGCGGAAGCTGCACCCGGTCGTGCGTGGTCAGCTCGACCGTCCCGCTCAGCGCGGTGTCCATCCTGCCCGTCCGGTCGATCTCTGGACCGGCGGGTATGTCGCCGAAGTAGCGCTCGATCAGACTCCTCGCTTCGGACAGGTCGAAGTCGCCCACGATGGCCAAACTCGCGTTGTTCGGGACGTAGAAGCGTCTGAAGAACGACTTGACGTCTTCGAGCGATGCGTTGTCGAGGTCTTCGGGCGAGCCAATGGTCGTCCAGTTATACGGGTGTGGAGCGGGGAACAGCGCGGGCTGGATCAGCATCTGCGCCATGCCGTACGGACGGTTCTCGTAGTTCTGACGCCGCTCGTTTTTGACCACGTCGCGCTGGATGTCTAGCTTGCGGTCGGTGAGCACCTCCAGGAGGTATCCCATCCTGTCCGACTCCAGCCAGAGGGCGAGCTCCAGGTGGTCTGACGGGACATTTTCCCAGTAGTTGGTGCAGTCGGCGGTGGTGGAGCCGTTCAGGTTGGCGCCGACCTTCTGAAGCGGCTCGAAGTAGCTCTGGTCGTGGTGCTCGGACCCTTCGAACATGACGTGCTCGAACAGGTGGGCAAAGCCGGTCTTGCCGATATCCTCGTCCTTGGAGCCGACGTGGTACCACAGGTTGACGGCGGTGACCGGCAGCGACCTGTCCTGGGACAGTATCACGTCGAGGCCGTTGGAGAGGGTGAGCTTCTCGAAGTCGATAGAGATCATCGCGACGTATCCATTTACTGGACGGATTCAGGGAACCGTCCGGGGTTATGGAAATTATATCATCAAGGCGGGGTGATGACCTCGCAGCGGACGCCGCTGGCGCGGCTGAGTTTCCTGTCAAGCGTCGCAAGTGGACAGTCGAGAGACTCGGCCAATGCCATGTACCAAGCGTCGTAGCTGGTCAGGTTGCTCCTCAGTGACCAGACTCGATCGGCAAAGGGAGCGAATGGGAACAACTCTATGTCGAGCCGGAGCAGGCTTGTATGCGCGGCGGCGGCCTCAAGCCGTGATAACTGTCCCGACAACTCCAACCGCCGCAGGACGTTGCTGGATTCGACCAGCACCAATTCCGGGCCGGTCAATGGCCCCTCTGCTATTATCGACTCTGCCCAAGTACCTTCAGGACCGGAGTCAATCAGCGTGGCGACCAGCACAGAGGAGTCGATTACTGTAGTCAAGTCCGGTCCGCGTCACGCGCGCGCAGAATGGCTGAGGGCGGGACGCGAGTCCCGGTCGCTTGCTTGCGGGTGCGGACTTCCTGAAGCCATGTGCCGACTGAGGGGCGAGAGGCGATACGCTCCAACTCGGAGCGGAGGAATTCCTGCATGGACTGGCGTTGGAACGCGGCGCGCAGCGCGAGTTCGTCGCGGACTTCTTCGGGGACGCCTCTTATTGTAATCTAAACAGGCATGAATTCATTATGGCATTGTTGACAGCATATTGCAAGCGGAGTGGCGGGTGAGTCCTTCGACACGCCTGGTCACACAGCGGTTCGTTTAAGTACGTCGGCGGCGGTGGGCGGCACACGTGCGGACTACGCGAGGGTGGAGCGGCAGATTGCGGGGAAGCAGAGCCGTAAGCTACGGACTTCGGAGAGGTTACCCTCGCTGGTATATTTGGATTCTGTGTCGGTTGCCCTCGGTGACGTAGACTCGGCCAGCATCGTCGAGCTTTACGGACATAGGCGCCCAGAATAGACTCTCCACATGGGCGGACTGGGTGTGCGGGTCGTCGCGGTACACGGAGGGTAAGTCGGGCTCTAGGTCGGCCGAGGCCCTGGCCTCCGCCTCCTCAAAGTTGGCCTCCATGAAGCTGGTCGCCCACTTTGACAGGGTAGCCTCGCCCCTCAGGACCTGAACCGGGCTGCCGTCGCTGTCGAGCACCTGTACCCTCTCGTTACCCCAGTCGGACACGTATACACGGTCGCGCTCGTCGACCGCGACGCCCGACGGCCGTCGGAGTTCGCCATCTCCTCGTCCAGACGTGCCGTAGGTCGCGACGAAGTCTCCTTCGGGCGAGAACCGCTGTATCCGGTCGTTGCCCCAGTCCGCAACATACAGGTCGCGGTTTGCGGCGACGGTCAACCCCCAGGGCAGTCGCAACTGTCCATCGGAGGAGCCCAACGAACCGAAGGCCTGCAGGAAGGCGCCCGAGGAGGTGAACTTCTGAATGCGGTTGTTGTGGGTGTCGGCGACATAGAGGTTGTCGTCGGCGTCGAAGGCAACCCCGGAAGGTCCACTCAGCTCTCCTTCACCTGCGCCGTAAGTGCCCCAACTGGAGACGAAACCGCCTTCGTAGTCGAAGGCGGTTATGCGGTGGATGTAGTCGTCGGTGACGTAGATCATCCCTTGGCTGCTCTCGGCCGCACACGTGGGGGAGATAAGTTGACCATCGCCCTCGCCGAGGTGTCCAAACGTGCCGTAGTACTCGCTGTCCAGGTCCAGGACTGTCACCCGCACGCCGCGCTCTCCGAAGTCCCTGGACCTGTTGAGCACGTAAAGCCGCCCATTCTTGGCTACGACAGTGTCGGTGGGGTATTCGAAGCCGCGTCCCTCCATCGCGACGATGCCGATAGTTTTAATGTAGTGCAGCATAGGGTCTACGCTAGTTGGAACTCTTTGGTGGAGGCGGAGAGCCTGAGCAGGTGCTCCACGTTCTCGCGGACGGGGCCGCCCTCGACGAACTTCAGCAGCGCGTCGCGCGTCCCGTCTGATACTGAAAACGCGCCCAGTTCGTCCAGACAGCGGTCTACGAGCAGTTCGGAGGAGAGGCGTTCGGCGCCACCTCGGCAGATCTTATCGACCATTGCTCTGACGCCCGGCTTGTTCGGGTCGCCGAACTGCTCTGAGGCAAAGTTGATCCGCTCTATAAGGGTGCCTGTGTCAATCCACTCGGTACCCTGATGCCAACCCTCCACACTCGGCGGATTGTTGAGCTCCTGTCCCATCCACACGCTCTGCCTGTACCTTGGGATCATCTCCCGTCTCGGCCTATCGAACTCCCCGGTCATTCGGAGAACACTCACGAGGAACTCCGCGGGCCCCTTGACCTTCTTGTAGCGCACGTCCCCCGACCGGAAGAAGTCGGAGCTGAAGAGCACGCGCAAGACCGACTTGAGGTCGTAGCCACTATCGAAATAGGATCGGACCAGGGTGTCTATAGCCTCCGGGTCCCTTGGGGGGGTGTATGGCCAGGACGGAACGGGAGGCTCATCGGCAACGAAGAAATGGTAGAGGTGCCTGGAGATGAAACGGGCTGTGGACTCCTGACGGCATATGATTTCTATGATATCCTCGCCGTTGAAGTTACCCCGGTGTCCGAGGAAAGTCTTCTCCCCGTCGTCATGGTCTTCTGGACGGTAGTCGAAGTGGTAAGCGATTCGACCGTACGGCCAGTCTGAGTCCCTCTGAGAGCGCACGATCATGTACTCGGTGTTGCCGATAGTCCAGCCGGTAAAAGCCCTGGCGCACTCCTTTATGTCTTCCTCTGTGTAGTTGCCTACGCCCATCGAGAACAACTCAAGCAGCTCGCGGGCCCAGTTCTCGTTGATCGCTCCACTGTGGTTGTCCTGGTTGTCCAGCCACACGATCATCGCCGGATCCTTTGCAAGCCTCACCAGCATAGAGTCGAAGCTATCCATGCCGTGTCGACGGAACAGGTCGATCTGGTCGTACAGGACCCTACCATTGATGACCTTCGGGACCCCGGTGGCGAAAATGCCGTGCCAAAAGAGGGCCATCTTCTCCACCAGAGGCGCGTTTGTCGTGATCATGCGGTAGACCCAGCTCCGCGCGGAGCCGGGTGCGTTTATCATACCGGACGCCTCATGGTCGAAGCGTCTGACCATGTCGTCGCCGAGCCACTCGGCATCCTTGGGGTTCAGCAGGGCCTCAACCGTTGCCTCGTATCCCTTTGCCGCGTAGGCGTCGAGCTCATCGCGCGTAGCGCCAAAGCCCGCCCGCCGCATGAGATGGGCAATCAGCTTGATGTCTGACTGGGCCATAGTTCTCTCCTGTGCAGACTGCTCGTGCGGAACGACTGGATGGCGGAGGTGTCGCCTTGCTGAGGCGGATGAGGGAATCTACCGGACCGGTCACAGTGCCCCCGAACGATCGCCGTTACTATATCCAACGCATGTGTCAATGGCAAGCGAGTCACCCAACGTACCCATAAGGCCATGAGGATGGAAAGGGCTTAGACGTGGCCGAAAAATTGATTGCGTTGAAGTTCAGAGCGTGTGTTAGACTTGCCGCAAATCGGCGCGTCGCGTAGGGAGTTCGAATGAACTGGATCGACATAGTCATCGTGCTAATCGTGGCAGCCTCGCTGGTCTGGGGACTGAAGACGGGCGTCATCCCGATGGTCTTCACAGTTGTGGGTATCCTGATCGGGTGGTGGCTGGCTGGCCAGTACGCGGACGACGTGGGCGGTCTCGTGGGGGACTGGGGCACTTTCGATACCGCGGTGACGGTGGTCTGCTACGCCGCCATTGTCTCGCTCTCGGTGTTCGTCGCGAGCAAGCTGGGGAGCTTGGTCAAACCGTTCCTGGTCATCGGGACTCTCGGCACCGCCGGGATGGCGGACAAGATCGGCGGGCTGCTGATCGGGCTGCTAATCGGACTGGTGATTACGGGCGCGTTCATCGTAGTGCTCGCCCGGCTGTCCTTCGACCTGGAGGTGTCCACGCCGGATGTTCAGATCGCAGGCGGGGCGGAGATCATGAGGCTGGCTGGGGGCAAGGTCGCGGCAATAACGGAGAAACGCCAGGTGATGGTGAACAGCCTGCGGGGATCGACCGTAGTTCCCGTATTCCTCGACATGGTGGACCTGGTTCCGGGCAGCGCGCTCGGCTTCATACCCGGCGACTTCCAGGCGTCTCTCGACATTCTGCGAGAGGACATCGACTGAGCCTGTCGCACACCAGCAGTCATTTGGGTTAGACTAGGCTGAGGGAAGAACGCGGCCCTGAGTCTCCGCCTCCCTGTCCGTGGAGGCGCGCGGAAGACCCGGATGAGCGGTGCGACTACGATACACTCTCCAGTCCTAGTTCTGAACCAGAACTACCAGCCGCTGAACGTGTGCAACGTGCGTCGAGCGCTGGTGCTTGTCGGGCGCGGCAAGGCGGAGCTGGTGATCAACGGGCGGGGCTACATCCAGAGCGTGAGCGATCTGTTCCCGGCGCCCTCTGTCATCCGGTTGATCTACATGGTGAAGCGGCCCGTGATGAGGAGGCGCCTGTCACGCCAGGCGGTGTTCTACCGCGACGGCTCCGCCTGCCAGTACTGCGGCAAGAAGACGAGGCAACTCACACTGGACCACATCGTTCCAAGGTGGCGCAAGGGGCCTCACTCGTGGGACAACGTGGTCAGCGCATGTATAACCTGCAACCATCGGAAGGCGGGCCGGACGCCACACGAGGCGAGGATGAAGCTGCTGAAGCAGCCGGGCATTCCGAAGCCGAACCCGTACTACATGTTCCACCAGAGGCAGATACTGGACGAGTGGAAGCCGTTCATTCCCTGGGAGAGTTGACAGCGGGCCGGACGACGCGCAGCAACTGGGGGAGCGGGCCGCGCAGGTCTGAGTGCGCCACTTGGCCTGAGCCGATGGTCACGGTTGCTTGACGAGGGCCGTCGTCGGTTTCAACTTCGACCTGGTCTCCCACGACCACGACGACCTGTGAGGCGTCGCAGTAGTGGACACGCCCCGAGCGGCTGAATCGCACGCCTACTACCACTGCCATGTCTGGTCACACTCGCGGCAGCGCCAGCATCATGTCTTCGAGCGCGAGTCGGGGTGACACGTTGCGCTCCAGCAGGAAGGCGGCGCGCCTCACGGTCGCGATGGCCGCCGCTGACTCCTCGACGGACAGCTTCCCCGAAATCTCCTCCAGGGACTCCCGCTTGGCAACGTTGGACACCAGCTCCGTCCTCTGATAGCTCGTCAGCAGAACGTCGCGCCACCATGACTGCCAGTGGTCGAGATCGGTGAAAACTGCCTCCCTGTTCGCGGTGAAGCGGCCGGCGAGTTGCTGGGCGTACTCGAAGCGGTCGGTCAACGAGCCTCTCGTGAACTCGTCTATGGTGTCCATAGTCTGCCGGACACGCTCCAGCAGTCCGGAGTCGCGCGCTGCCTCGACGGCCCACCCGACTCTGCCGGACGAAGCTCCCGCGATCTCCTGCGCACGCTCGCCGCTCACGTCGTACCTGTCGCTCAGAAACTCGGAGATGGTCTGAGCGGGCACCGGCCTGAGGTCTATCCGTCGGCAGCGAGATAAGATTGTCGGGATCATGGCGCCGGCGTCGGATGCGAGCAGGACGATGATGACACCGTCCGGCGGCTCTTCGAGCATCTTCAGTAAGCTGTTGGACGCCTCTGCGGTGAGCTTTTCAGCGGTCTCGAAGATGAAGAGTCTGTGCCTACCCTCGTATGGGAGCAGGCTGGCCTCTCGCTGCACGTCCCTGACTTGGTCGATGCTGATCTGCGTCCGCATCCGCCCGGAGCGTGCCGGTTCGAGTCCGACGACGCGGATGTCGGGGTGAAGTCCGGACGCGATCCGTTGGCACTGGCGGCACTCGTCGCAGGGCGGGTGGTCTGAGGTGCAGTTGACGGCACGCGCGAGGTCAAGGGCGAGGGTCGTCTTGCCGACCTGGGCCGGTCCGACGATCAGGTAGGAGTGGGCGACCCGGTCGCCCGCTATCGCGCGCTCCAACGTCCTGAGGGCTTTGTCATGTCCGATTGTTTGCCACATGGGGTTCACCTGATCTGGACGACTTTGACATCGATATCAAGATCGCTCCATGCGCCATCGGCGGTCAAGACGGGTATTTCCAACCTTCTGGAAAGGGTCAGACATACTCTATCGGCAAGAGACAGACCAACATGTTGAGTCGGTGAACGCAGTTCGGCGGCACCTTCTGCGTCTTCGATAGTCAACTGCGCAAACAGCAACCCGCGTCTCTCCAGCCTGCTACGGAGCAATGGTACGCTTACATCTTGGCTAAGCGCCTTCTGGGCAACTTCAATCCAGTTTACAGTTGATATAACCAGTCGATCTATCAAGTCTTCCACAACCGCTCCACCGTTTTCGTCTTGGGCCCATGCCAGCAGCGCAGATACGTCAACTACGAACGCCCTGTCGGACAGCGCATCGTTCTCTAAGAGGGTGTTTCCAAAGTCTTAGACTTGTATTAGACTTGATGTATGAGACGCAAACTATACCCCAGCGACCTTACCGACGAACAGTGGGACATTCTGCTTCCCTTACTCCCGCCAGCCAAGCCTGGAGGACGGCCGCGCACGGTGGATATACGTGAGGTAGTCAATGGCATCGTGTATGTGCTGCGTACCGGATGCCCG
>JAKZVY010000177.1:0-2835 GCA_047515825.1 Dehalococcoidia bacterium | reverse complement strand
GGTGTAGTTGGCCTTGAGGTAGGCCGTCCAGTACGAGATCAGGCCGTAGCTGACGCTGTGAGCCTTGTTGAATGCGTACCCGGCGAACGGCTCGATCAGGGTGAAGACCTCTTGAGCGAGGCTGTCATCGAACCCCTGCCGGCGCGCGCCGGCGAGGAACCGCTCCTTCTCCTGGGCCATTATCTTCGGTATCTTCTTGCCCATGGCCTTGCGGACGATGTCTGCCTCGCCGAGCGTGTACCCGGCAAACGTCTGGACGATGTGGAGCACCTGATCCTGGTAAACGATGACGCCGTAAGTGTCCTCCAGGATGTCTTCTAGCGCGGGGTGAATGTACGAGACAGAGGCGCGCCCGTGCTTGGCGTCGATAAAGGTCGAGATGTGCTCCATGGGTCCGGGGCGATAGAGGGCGATCATGGCGGCGACGTCGCCGACGGTCGATGGCTTCAGCTCCTTGATATAGCGCGTCATACCGCTGCCTTCAAGCTGGAAGATGCCGACCGTCTCGCCGTCCGAAAGGAGCTTGAATGCGTTGGCGTCGTCGAGGGGAATGTCGGGCAGATCGAATTTGATTCCCCTGGTTTTGGCGATCAAGCGGCGGGCCTTGTCGAGCACCGTCAGGTTGACCAGGCCGAGAAAGTCTATCTTGAGGAGGCCCAGGGCGGCGACGGGGTCCATGGCGTACTGAGTGGTGGTCGCAAGCGAGCCGGTCTCGTCAGCCCTCTGCGGGCGCTGGAGCGGAACGACCTCGTCCAGCGGCTGCTCCGATATGACGATGCCCGCCGCGTGCGTGCTAGAGTGTCGGGTCACGCCCTCCAGTCCCTGTGCGGTCTCGACAAGACGGCGGATGGTATCGTCGACTGAGACCGCCTCGGCCAACTCTGAGTCCGGCTCCTTCTGGGCGTCTTGCAGGGTTATGCCCAGGCGTGTTGGAATCATCCGGGCGACTCTGTCCACGTCGGCATAAGGCATGGCGAGCGCGCGGCCAACGTCCCTGATAGCGGCGCGAGCGCCCAGTGTCCCAAATGTGATGATGTGCGCCACGTGCTCGCGTCCATACTTTTGGACGACGTAGTTGATGACCTCCTCGCGGCGGTCATCCTGGAAGTCCATGTCGATGTCCGGCATCTCCTTGCGTTCAAGGTTCAAGAACCTCTCGAACACAAGCCGGTGCGGGAGCGGATTGACGTCGGTCACGCCGAGGCAGTAGAGCGTGAGGCTTGCGGCGGCGCTACCTCGCACCGCGAGGAGGATGTCGCGCACCGCGACGAACTGGGCGATGTCCCAGACTACGAGGAAGTAGTTGTCGAAGCTGGTCTGACGTATGACCTCCAACTCATATCGAAGTCGCTCTTTCTCCTCTTCTCCGGCGTCCGGAAGCCGCCGCGCAAGTCCGTCCCAGCAGAGTTGTGACAGGTACTCGAACGATGTCACGCCCTGCGGAACGTGGAACTGTGGCAGTCTTAGCTGTGTGAAGTCGATGTTCAGGTCGCACTTCTCGGCGACCATCTGGGTGTTGGCGACCGCTTCGGGGAAGTCTGCGAAAAGGTCGGCCATCTCCCGTGGGCTGGTCAGGTAGTACGAGTCTTCGACCATGCGGAGGCGCTTTTCGTCTTCAATGTTGGTGTTGGTGTGGATGCAGATCAGGATGTCCTGGAGTGGGGCGTCCTCTCTGCGCACGTAGTGGGAGTCGTTGGTCGCCACGATCGGTATGCCGAGGTCTCGGTGGACCTCCAGCAGACCGTTGTTGATCTGGGGAAGCTCAGGAATGTCTCCGTGTCTCATGAACTCGAGGTAGTAGTCATCGAACACCTCGCGATACCAGCTCGCGACCGAACGCGCTTCGTTCATGCGTCCCTGGGACAGAAGTATTGGAAGCTCGCCACTGGCGCAACCCGACATGACGACTAGGCCGTCGCTGTGTTTCTCAAGTATTTCCCTGTCCACCCTGGGCCTGTAGTAGAACCCCTCAAGGTGAGAGGACGTGACCAGCTTCACCAGGTTCCGGTAGCCAGTGTCGTTCCTTGCGAGGACAGTCATGTGGAAAGGGCTGCGCTCGTTTGGGTTGCGCTCGTGTCTGCTACCGGGTGCGACGTACATCTCGCATCCGATGATCGGGCGTATGCCCTCGGATTTGGCGTGCTGGTAGAAGTCGATGGCCCCGTACATCCCGCCGTGGTCGGTAATGGCGAGGCTGTCCATCCCAAGCTCTTTGGTGCGCTCGACCAGGGGGCCGATGCGGCTGAGGCCGTCCAGCATGGAGTACTCGGTGTGGGTGTGAAGATGGGCGAACAAAGGCGGCCTCTCTTGACAGGGGTATCGTGGCTCGGGGCGATTATATCACCGGAGCGGGGCAAAATCCGCGCTGAGTTTTAGGTTTTGGGTTTAGTCTGAACTGTGATTTTTGTGATTATGGGATGGACAGGATTTGGGGGATTATCCACGAAGGACACGAAGGGGTGCTAAGGGAGTATCGCCGCCTTGCCCCTCTGGATTGCCGCCCCGTATGGGGGTACGGGGCAGGCTGTGCGCGGGAATGACGGGTTGAGTGGGGCGCTTCGCGGAGCCTGTCTCACGAGGTTTCTTTGACTAGCGTGTGGGGCCTTGGCCCTGGGTGGAGTGGGTCCGAAAGAGGCTGTAGTTAGCGTGAGGGATGGGTCTTACGCTGCCAAGTCGACGGATGAGGCGAGACGCGGCTGCTCCCCGCGACCAAGCCCTGCTTTCCACGCCCTCCAGAGAGTCTTCAGGTTGAAGGCCGTGGCCAAGAGGGACCACTCGGCCGACACATTGCCAAGGCCCCGGAGCAGAAAGCGGCGTCCCCCGTGCTGTTCTTTG
>JAKZVY010000176.1:0-5004 GCA_047515825.1 Dehalococcoidia bacterium | reverse complement strand
TGTCGAGAAGTTCTATCAGGTCGACGCGGTTTCCGTTGCGCTCGTACTTGCTGAGCTCGTGCTCGTGACTCATCTCGATGGCGTCGAAGTTGCAGACGTCTACGCATATCCCGCACAGGATACATCTGCCGAGATTGATCTCGAAGGTCTCGACGATCTTTCGTCGTCGGCTCGCCGATTCGGCGTGCTTGGGATTGTCTATCATCTCAGCGCTCATGCACTGCGTGGGGCAGGCGCGTATGCAGACCATACACCCCGTGCAGTACGGCTCAGGAACGTCGTAGTCCCACAGCAGCGCGGGAAAGCCCATGTACCGCGGAGCGACCTGGTGCCGCTGATCCGGATCCGGGTACTGGTCTGTAACCGGCTTGCGCAGCGCTGTCTTGAGCGTCAGACGAAGCCCTTCCAGGAATCCAATCATTTCATTGCCTGATCAACTGCAATACAAGACTAACCACAGCCGTTATCAATCCGCCTCCGCCGATGGCAATCAGAGTTATGAGCAGCTTATACATATCATCCATCCGCTTGCTCATCTGCTCCTGGACGCCCTCGACGCGACCTATACGATCGTATAGGCCATCGATACGGTCGTACAGGCCATCCACTTTGGTTTCCAACCTTGCAATCCGATCTTCCGTAGCCACCACAGTGTGCTCCTTTTTTCTAACCTAACGCCGAAGGCTGCGGGCGGGATGCACCCATACAGTGTTCCTCTCCACTCGCGAGCCGGGCCTTCTGACAATCACGTACACGGTGCCCCCCAACAATACCAGAGAGATGATCGTCAGCACCCACAGCGGCCAACCGTAGAACAGGACGATCCCCGTAGCTACGATGTTGAGGAACGACAGCGGGACGAGCATCTTCCATCCGAACGACATGAGCTGGTCGATGCGGAGCCTGGGATATGTCCCGCGTATCCAGAAGATAAGCCAGATGACGGCGGACGTCTTCGCGAGAAGCCAGACCGCGGAGAGCGTAGAGTGGGCCAGGCCGTCGAATGGCATCGTGGGCCACCTCCAGCCGCCGAGGAACAGCAGCACGGTCAGGACGGCGACTGTGAACGTGTTCAGGTACTCGGCGAGGAAAAACGCCGCCCAGTGCGCTCCGCTGTACTCGACGAACGGCCCGCCGACGACCTCAGACTCCGCGTGGTGAATGTCGAAAGGCGTGCGTCCTAGCTCAGCCAGCCCGGCCGTCAGGAAGAGGAAGAGGCCCAGCGGCTGCACCAGCGCGTACCCGTAGCCGGCCTGCCCATCCACCACAACGGTCAGGTCGAGCGACTGCGCCAGCATCGCTACCCCGAGTATCGCCATGATAAACGGTATCTCGTAGCTTACTAGCTGTCCGGCCGCCCGCAGCCCGCCGAGCATGGCGTACTTGTTGGCCGATCCCCAGCCGGCCATGATGAGGCCCATCACCGACAGCACCGAGATCGCGGTTATATAGAAGAGTCCGATATCCAGGTTCCGCATAACCAGGTCGCGCGCCAGCGGTATCGTGACCCAGAGAAGCAGCGCCGGGATGAAAACCGCGACCGGCGCCAGCCAGTACACCCGACGGTCCGCCCAGGACGGCAAAATATCCTCCTTGGTGAACAGCTTCAGCGCGTCCGCAACAGGTTGAAGCGTCCCGTGGAAGCCCACCCGCATAGGCCCCATGCGCATCTGGATCCTCGCCAGCGCCTTGCGCTCGGCCCAGGTCAGAACCAGGACGACCAAGCCGAGGAACCCCATCAGCGCGACGCCCCCCAGCGCGTAGTATGCCACCTGCGCGAGGCTCATCTATCAACCTCGCCCAGGACGATGTCTATCGAGCCGAGGATAACCACGGCGTCCGCGACGTATACGTCTCTCAGCATGGCTTGGAGCGCCTGCAAGTTGCAGAACGACGGCGCGCGCACTTTCACCCTGTACGGCATATCGCTACCGTCACTGACCAGGAACACGCCGAAGTCGCCGCGCGGCGACTCAGTTCGCAGGTACACCTCACCTTTCGGGGGCCTGGAAATGCGACGCACCTTGGCCGTTATCTCCCCTTCCGGCAAGTCTCTCATCGCCTGCCTGATGATACTCAGGGACTGGCGCATCTCCTCCACTCGGACGTAGTAACGGTCCCAGCAATCGCCCCGCGTTCCAACGGGTATCCCAAAGTCGAACCTGTCGTATATGGAGTAAGGCTCCGAGATTCTTACATCTTCTGGGACGCCACATGCGCGCAGCATCGGCCCCGTGACCCCCAGCTCAATCGCCTCTTTCGCCGAGAGAACGCCGATGCCCTTCGTTCTCGCCAGGAACATTTCGTTCTGGCTTAGCAGATCGTCGCACTCTTCTATACCACGCTCTAGCTGGTCCATCAGCGTCGCCATTCGTCGACTGAAGTCGTCGGGAATATCCTCGTTGACTCCCCCAATGCGGATGTAGTTGTGCATCATGCGCGCTCCGGTGACCGACTCGAACAGCGCCTGAATTCGCTCCCGCTCCCGGAACCCGTACAGCACCGGAGTCATCGCGCCCGCGTCCAATCCATACACCCCGTAGAACATCATGTGGCTGGCGATGCGGTTCAGCTCGCACAGGATGACGCGGATGTACTCCGCCCGCTCCGGTACCTCGACGCCCATCAGCTTTTCGACCGCCAGACATATGGCAAGCTCACAGTTCAGGTTCGCCACGTAATCGAGCCTGTCGAACAGCGTGATGATCTGGCCGTACTGCTCCCCCTCGCACAGCTTCTCCGACCCGCGATGCAGGTATCCGATGTGCGACTCCGACCGCACTATCCTCTCGCCGTCCACCCAGATCACCAGCCTGAACACGCCATGAGTGGACGGGTGCTGAGGCCCCATGTTGACCATCAGGTCAATGGCGTCGGCCTGGTCTGTGGGCTGTTCTTGTAGCTGCATGGGTGAGTGTCAGCCGTTGCCCCTGATGTATGCTTCTATCTCATCACGAATCGCCCGAACGCTTGGCTGCGGGCAGGTGACCGCGGTTTCATCTGGGCCTTCGTGCTTGTGATGTAGGGAATCTCTCAGTCCGGGAAAGTGTGGGCTGTTGTCGTAGCGGAAAATGGTAGTGCCATCTCCAGTCATGAATTGAATCGAATATCTCTTTAGTATCGGTGTGTCATCAGAAAGCATAACCTGTAGATGTACACTCAGATGACAGTGTCCCTGAAATCTCATCGCAACGTGCAACCTCGCTTGCTCTTCGTTTGTGGGAGTAAGAGTCAACTCCTCTATAGACTCGGCGCCTGCAGATAAGAAGACATCCGCAATCCGTTCCAAGTAGTTCTGAAGCAGCGGGTCCAGAGTTGGTGTCTCCCTAAATCTTCAACTCTTCGACACCTTGACGGACAATCCGCAGGTCTTCGACTCCATACTCGCTCGCCATAGTGTCACAAAGCCACTCCCACTCGAAGTAGTCCATGACAGCGCAGTCCAATTCACCATGATTCCACTTACTGGCGAACTCCCGCGAGGTCATCCCATACTTCGTTTCGAACTCAGACAACTTCTTCCTGACGTCTGACTCTGACAGCCGCCTGACCTTCATGTGGTGCCCGGACTTCAGTTTGATCGTGTAGTTTTTGTGAGCCCCGCTATCCTCCGGCGGCTCCTCGTTCCAAGCGTCGATCAGGACAACCTGTTGCTCAGTCGCGCGCGCGGCCAACCGCCAGCCATCATCGGCTTTCTCGAACCCGGCGTCTTCTAGCACTCCATCCAGTATGCCTTGCCACTCGCATTCCCGCAGATACGCCTCCACCGCGTCCCGCACCGAGCCCTTGGCATCGCCCGGTGTGTCGCCGGTTCGAGAGATCCCTAGCTCCGGGCACAGGGCGACGTGCCAGTCTCCTTCTCCGAATGTCTCTGTCCTGTAGATAATCTTAGTCATTGCAACCCTCGCTCAACTCGAACCCCGACTCTTCCAGCACTTCCGCCAGCGTCCCAAGAATCTCGCAACCCTCCAAGAACGCCTCCATCGCTTCCTGAAGCGACGCCCTCGCATCCTCTGGACTGTCCCCAAAACTTGACACGTCCAGTTCGCGACACAGGCCGACGAAACAGTCACCCTCGGGAAAAATCTCAGCCTTGTATATGACCTTTGTCATGCTTACCCCTACCACTCATCATACTCATGAAACGGGAAGCTCTTCCGACCCGGAAATCCCTCGAATCCCTCATACAAGAGCAGCGGGACCAGGTTCGGGTGACCCTCGAACCTCACCCCAAACAGGTCGTGACTCTCCCGCTCGTGCCAGTCCGCGCCGGCCCAAACGCCGGTCACCGTCGGTACAACAGGCCGGTCCTCCAGTACTCGCGTCTTGACTACCATCTTGTGCCGCAGCGAGTACGAGTACAGGTGATAGTTGACCTCCAGCTCGCCGCAGGCCTCCACGTAGTCCACCACCGACAGGCACCGCAGGTAGTCAAAATCGAGGCGAGGATCGGACTTGCACACCCTACATACGAACACGACGCTCTCCGGTCTGACGGTCAGCGTCACCTCATCGACCGCCGCCCCGACCTCCACCCCCGGTTCAAGGCCAAACACCTCTTGAACCAGTCGTGACAGGGCATCTCCGGCTGCGTCCAAGGCCTGGGGCGCTTCCGGGATCGTAAGCGCCCGTCTGGGCCTACGCGCCACGCCGCTCCGCGTCCTTCTGGATCTTCTCCTGGAGCTGCATCATCCCGTGCATCAGCGCCTCCGGACGGGGAGGGCATCCCGGCACGTACACGTCCACCGGAATGAGGTGGTCCACCCCCATCACCACCGAGTATGAGCGATAGTACGGCCCACCGTTGGTCGCGCAGCTTCCCATCGCCACCACCCACTTGGGGTCTGGCATCTGCTCATACAGCAGCTTGATGGGGTCGGCCATCTTCTTCACCACCGTCCCCGCGACGATCATCACGTCCGCCTGTCTCGGAGAGGGCCAGGTCATGATGCCGAACCGGTCGAAGTCGTGGTGCGACATATGCGTGCTGATCATCTCGATCGC
>JAKZVY010000175.1:0-6638 GCA_047515825.1 Dehalococcoidia bacterium | reverse complement strand
CCCTCCGATCCGGCAGCTCTGGCGAACCTGCGGTTCCTCCTGGGTCGCGCCTACCTGGGCGGGAAGCTGGCGGACTTCGACGAGGCCATCTGGCTGTTCACCCAGGTGCTCGCCGTGCAGCCGAGGTCGGTGGAGGCGCTCAACAGCCGCGCTCTCGCGTACCTGGAGCGAGACAGGGCCGGCGACGTGGAGCTCGCCATCGACGACCTGGTGCAAGCGGTGACTATCAGGCCTGCCCGCGCGGCCACGTATCTCAACCTGGCAGCCGCTTACGTAGAGCGCGGGTCTGACGCCGACCTGGACCGCGCCATCGACGACCTGACGGAGGCACTTCAACTTCAGCCCGGCTACGCCAGCGCGTACGTCAACCGGGCAGGGGCGTACCTGGCGAGGGGAGACCCCGGAGATATTGATCGCGCTTTCGAGGACCTTGAGGAGGCCCTAGACAATCAGCCTGACCTTGCGCCTGCGTATCTCAGCCGTGGAAACGCCTACATTGTTCGAGGCTCAGCGGGTGACTTGGCTATGGCCGTGACGGAGTTCAGCCGCGCTATCGATCTGGCCCCGGACTCGCCCGTGGCGCACTTCAATCGCGGGCTGGTGTACTCGGAGCTTGAGGACCGGGGCAGATCGATCTCCGATCTGCGGCGGGCGCAGGATCTGAGTCCGAACGATGTGACGTTCAATCGCATTCTCTGTTGGCAGATGGCCGTGACTGGCGACCCGGACGGGGCGCTGCCTTACTGTGAGCGAGCGATCGCGCACGATCCGTCGGGCCAGGCCAGAGAGGGTAGGGGTCTGGCCTATGCTTTGATGGGCCGTCTCGAAAAGGCCATCGCGGACTTCGAGGCGTTCCTCGCGTGGGTTGATACGTCGCCGAAGGATAGCTGCCGGAGTCACTATGGCCCAAGTCGGAAGGACTGGATCGAGAAACTGAGGTCCGGTGACAACCCATTCGACTCGGAGACTCTGCGAGAGCTGTGGGTGCGTCCGGTGTCGCCTGGGAGAGCGCCGTGTTGAGGCGGGTATTATCTACCTATACCGTCATCGTCCAGCAGGCCGTTTTGGACGGCCCAGACTACCAGTTCTTGCTTAGTCTCGATCGCCAGCTTGTCCTGTATGCCGTAGATGGCGTTTCGGATCGTAAGCGGCTGATTTCCTCTGACGTCGGCGATCTCCGCGTATGACAGTCCCCGTGTAAACAGCGTGAGAATCTCGCGCTCCCGCGCGGTCAGCCTGTTCAGCTCGTGCGTCTTTAGCTGCTGCTCAGCGTGGCGAATTCCGGCGAATACGCGCCTTATGACCTCGCCGGGAATTCGGTACTCGCCCTCCGCAACGTCTCGGACGGTTCGCAGCAGCTTCTCCTTTCCGGAGTACTTCTGGAGGTATCCGGTCGCGCCCGCGGCGACTGCTTCCATGACGGCGTCCTCTTCGGCGGAGGCCGTGAGAATGAGTACTCTGGTTTCGGGAAGCATATCCGTGATCTCGCGGCAGGCGTCGATGCCGTTCTTCAGCGGCATCATGACATCCATGATGATCACGTCCGGCCTGAGACTCTGGGCGACTCTCACCGCCGCCGCGCCGTCTCCGGCCTGTCCCACGACCTCGAAATCGCCCGAACGCTCCAGTACCTCTCGGAGGCCGTCCCGCATGATCTCGTGGTCGTCCACGAGCATGACCCTCGGTGTTCTCGTCGGCATTTTGGTTGGATTCAATCTACTTTCCTCCTTTGGCCGCATCGAGTGGAATTGTGCAGGACACAACCGTTCCCCGTCCCGCCGCGCCGTCCGACGTTTCCAGCCTGCCGCCCATTCGCTCAGCGTCGGCTCTCATTCTGGAGAATCCGTGCCCCCGCTCTTCGTAATCGTCGGGTAGGCCAACTCCGTCGTCTGCTACCGACATCCTAATGCTGCGAGCCTCAAAACTCAGCGAGATCCTGACTCTGTCCGCGTTCGAGTGTCGATAGGCGTTGGTCATCGCGTTGTGAGCTATCGAGAACAGCAGCCTCTTGGTGACGGTCGACAGCTCCGGCTCGCGCCCCGACTGGTCCAGGTCCGTTCGGATCGAGGTGATGGTGGTGAACGTCGAGGCGTGCGACCTCAACACGCGGCTCAACTCCCTTCCCTCGAATATGGGACCGACGTCGATGGGATGCCTCAGCTCCCACATAGTCGATTTGGATAGATTGTGCGTCGCGGCCAGCTTGGCGAGCAGCTCATCACGGTCTTCGTCGTTCTGGGAGCTCGCAAGCTCCATAGCCGTTTCCAGGCCCAGTCCGATCATGTACGCGGACTGGGCTATCGTGTCGTGGATCGTCTGCGAAAGCTCGATTCGATCCCGCTGGAGCTCCCGTTCTCGTTCCACAGCCTCTCTCCTTCTGGTCCGCTCAAACCTGGAGACCAGGTTGACCGCCGCAACAACCGCGTACATGACAACGATCCTGGTGAACAGGACCTTCTCCTCCTTGGTCTCGAAGTCGAGGCCCGGTTCCACTACCAGGCTAAACACCGCATAAACGATCGCGACCATCGTTACCCAGGACAAGCTGAGCCTGAAGGACGAGAACACCACGGCGAACATGGCAAGGGCGGGGTAGTACAGCACAAAGAATGCGTTCTGGAACCCGCCGGAAATAGCCAGGCCCGCCGTAATCATCGCCGCGTCCATCGCACTGAGGGCGAGTACCCAACGCCACGTCACCGCCCGATTCGACTGGATGCGGTAGTGAACATAGCCGTTCAGCGCCAGCAGCAATACGGCGAACAGTGTGTGCGGGACGTAGCTGGGATCCGCGAGGTTGGGGCGATAGTTGGACTGCGCCAACCACGCAATCACCACGAACCAGCGTACCCAGACCGAAATCCTCGGGCTGTATCTCAGGTCGCCTGAATCAGTCCTGCTGTGCGCCCAACCGGACTTTACAACAGCATCGGGTGGTGTGGTCTGCAAATCAAAGCCTCGGCTCCAGTAGTGTACGCCACTCGCCTGCAGCGTCAAGGTTCGAGCGTACCATGTGTGCAGGGTACATACATACCTCCAACCCAGGTACAAACGAACCTTACGGCGTCGTTAGGGATAATGCAATATAGGGCTGTGGCTCAACAGCACCTGCTGCGCGTACTACTACTGGAAGATGCCTCCGCTAGGTGGATGAGCATGAAGGATCAACGGACAAGAAGTGGAGCCTCTACGCACATCGGCCGGCTCCAACCGAGTCGATAATAGTCACTCACTAAAGAGGACTACACGGAGATAAAGAGAGATGGAGGTCACTATGCGCGAGGGCAAGTTGCGAAAATTTCTTGCAGTGATCCTAGGGGTAGTTGTGGGCAACGTCATCTTCTTTCTTGTAAGTATAGTTTCTGACCGCATATACCCCACCCCACCAGAATTGTTGAACCCGCAAACCCCCGAAGCTACGGCGCTGCGGGTGACTACGGCCGAGGTAAACGGATTGTTGTTGGTACTGCTTGGCAGTGCTCTGGGCGCATTTTTTGGCGGCATCATTGGTGCTGCAATTGCAAAGGGAAAAATAGTCGCTGTCACCAGTGCCATCGGGGGGCTACTTTCCCCTTGGGCATTCTACTCCTTCTATGTATTCTATCCAGCAAGACTTTGGTTTCCTATCGGTATGCTAATCGCTTTCTTCGTTTCCTCCTATCTTGGAGGTCTTGTAGTAATGCAATCTCAAAAAGAGAAGACCGCCTGTAAATAAAACCGATAGGTTCTGGCATTTTCGGCTTAACAGTATTCGTTCGATCTGTTGAGCGCAGCGCTTCTATCTACTGATGAGTCCAATGTACCCCTGCCTCGGCCCGCTGGAATAGCTCCCTCCACGTGAGTCTATACCAGACGCTCGTGGGGTCAAAGGTGCGAACGTACCCCGTGACAGAGGTACATAGGTAAACACTATTCGGGTCTGAACGCACCTGTTGGCGGCCGTTTCCGCACTCCAGAATGTGGATATTGCTCGGAAGCGGCATCTGGAACTAAGGAGGCGAAGATGAATATGTCGGAGGCGAGCCGGGAACACAGTGGAACCGGAGGAGTGTACTGTCATGGGTGCGGCGGCAGAAACGATGAGACGTTCTCTTACTGCATCGCGTGCGGTTCGGAACTCGGCCCCCGGAGAGAATCCCGCCAAGATCGAACGAAAAGTGGTGGCAGAAGCTTCAGCGGGAACCTGTCGGGCTGGCTGGGAGAGTCGGAGTACCTGATGTGTGGCCAGAAGGTGCTGGTCGTCGCCAGGTGGATACTGGTCGTCTCAGGTCTGCTCCTCGCCCTGCTGAACCCGGTCGTGCTGGGTGAGCTGAAGATCCAGGTCGGCCTGATCCTCACGCTTGCGGTCGCGAACTTATTCCTTCACGTCCAATTGGTGAGGAAACAGCCGTCTCTGCCCTTGGTGGCATACCTGGCGAGCGCAGTTGACGTACTTGCGATCACGCTGATGATCATGACCTCGGGCGGTGGCGCTTCCAGCCTGTACGTGTTCTACTTTCCAGCACTGTTCGCGATCTCCGTCGCGTTCCGGCCGAGCGCGGGTCTGGTGTTGTCAGGGGCGGCCATCGGCATGTACAGCCTGATGGCGTCCACGTACATGGGCGATGGCGGCGGCGCATTTGTCGCAGCCAGGATAGTAATGATGGTGGCGGTGGTGGTCTGTGGCGTGGTGTACCGGAAGATCGAAGGGGACCGCCGACATGAGTCGAACACGGAGTCGGAGCGCACCAGCGAGCGAGCCGAGGCTGAGGATATCTACTTCGGCCAGGTCGCGTCGAACTGGGCGCGCTGGTTCATCATCGGTACGGGGGCGCTGTTGATCCTATGGACGTCGGTGGATACGACGAAGCTGATAGTCGGCATCCTGCCGATGGTCGGGCTTATGGTGATGAACTTCTACATGCACGGTCGATTGCTGGCGGGTCGGCCGGCCAACAGAACGCTGATCTGGGCCGCGGCCGCGGTGGACATAGGACTGATTATGGGCTTGATCGTTCTCTGGCCGGGGTCGACTCCGCAGGGAAACAGCTTGTTCGTGATGTTCTATCCCGTGCTGCTCGCGTTCGCGTTCGTCATGCCGCCCCGCATCAGCATCGGCTGCGCCGCCGGTGTGATCGCCGCCTACGCAGCGTTGACGGTTATCATCGATCCGATGGCGTTTACCGACATCGAGTCCGCGGAGATGCTGATCGAACGGCTGATAACCCTGGGCGCCGTCGGCCTGCTAGGGGCCTACTACTGGCGCATCCAGAGGCGGCGGCGGGCCGAGACGGAATCGGCGGCAAGCTGACCCAGGGGTGAGGAGATGATCAGGCGGATTCTGTCTCTTCTCAGGTCGTGGATCGACGCGCTGTTCGCGCCCGCGAAAGATCCGCGCGAGGGATCCACCCCGGTCACACGGCGGCAGGAGGAGTTGCTGGCCCGCGTACGTGACGCGAGAGAGCGCATCGAGGCCGCTCGGGCGCAGCTAGAGCGGCGGGCGGAGTCCAGTTGCGGGGAGGTCGCGAGACTGAAGGACGAGGCCAGGCGGCTCCTGCGAGACGAAAGGGAGGACGTCGCCCGCCTCATCCTGCGGCGCAGGCAGGCCGCGGTCGAGCACATTCGGTTTCTCGAAGTGCAGACCGCACACGTCGATAAGGATGCGCAGGCTTTGGCGGCGGCGGAGTACATGCTGAGGACGGAGGTCGCCGCATCCGCCGCCCACGAGGACGTGGCGACGGCGCGGTTCGATGCCGCGGAAGCGCGCGTGACGGTGAGCGAGGCGCTGAGCGGCATCTCCGACGAGCTTTTTGATCTGCCGTCGACTACGGGTCTCACCGACGAGCGCGCAGAGTACATGCAGGCCCGCGCCGACGCCATCGACGAGCTGGAGGGTCTCGGGGTGCTTTCGTATTCGGCCGTCGGGCCTGTGAACGGGTTCCAGGTAGAGGACGGCGATTTGGATGATGAGGTCGAAGCGGTGCTGAGACAGATCAAGAGCGGTGTGAACGTGTGAAAAGAACTACTGTTACTTTAGATAACTGAGGTGTTGTGGGGCCGCCTGATGAGACTTGTAGTAATTTGCACTTGTGCGGCCCCGTGCGCACCGGGGCATAACGATGCTCAGGATAACCGAAGGGAGCGGCGAAAGCTCACGGGCATGGAGTATCGTTCCCGGGAATGGCGTTGGAAGTTTTTTGTTTTGCCTGCACCTTCTGCACCCTCTGCACCCGTCAAAGCTGAGCGAGGGATGGTCCAGCTTTGGGAGAGGGTGCACTTTCGAGAAATCCTTTCTGCACCGCTTCTGCACCCTCTGCCCCGTTTTCGGTTGTTAGTGCGGGATTTTGGCGGCGAGAGGGGCGTGGTATATTGCGATTCGTGATAATGATGAGTGTGCCGGGGTCTTTGGGTTGTCGAGCATGTCTGAGTAATGCGCCTGTGCATGTCATCTGTTCGCAAGTGTAGTGTAGCATGGGGAGTAGAAGGTGGGTCAAGGGCGGGGTGCGACTGGAGACTTCGCATGTGTTGTAGAATGAAGTCACAATATGAAGACTACTTGGTACTTTGACCACAGAGTCTTGGCCCGGCGCCCTGAGCTTAGCCCGAATCCACCGATTCATACAGGTGGACGGCGTGAGGACAGCGGAAGGGTGTGAGGG
>JAKZVY010000174.1:0-12511 GCA_047515825.1 Dehalococcoidia bacterium | reverse complement strand
GTGAACATGGCAGTCGAAAAACATTGCGTAGCCAACTATCTGCTCGTTGATTATACTACTGGGGATACCTAGCGTCCGCCCAAAGGCGGGCGTTGTCGGAGTCTGTGTCAGTTTAGTTGGTACGACTACCAACCAACACATCCCCTCTCCCTTGATGGGAGAGGGCTAGAGCCTGCCCTGAGCCTGCCGAAGGGGTGAGGGTGATACGGCCTCCGACCAAACTGATACAGGTTCAGGTTGTCGCATGAGCATGAATTGAGGCGTCGAGCGCTAACCCTGGTACGGATTGCCGTCGGCATCGCCGTGAGCGCCGGCCTGGGCTGGCTGGTCGCGCGCGGTCTCGACTGGGGACTGGTGGCAGAGGCTTTCGGCAGCGTGTCGCTGCCGCTGATCGCGCTCGCCGTCGTCGTGTTCATGGTCGCCAGCTACCTTAGAGCCGCCCGCTGGAAGGTCCTGTTTGTCAACGACGAGGTCTCCACGAATCGCCTCTTTATCATCCAAAACGTCGGCATCGGACTCAACAACGTGATGCCGGTGCGTATCGCCAGCGAAGTCTCCCAGCTCGCGATTCTATCCCTCAAAGACGGCGTCCGCCCGTCGGTCGCGCTCGCCACTCTCGGAATGGAGCGTGTTCTGGACGTCGTGGCCAGCACGCTGATTCTCGCGATTGCGTTCTTCATGGTCCCCGAGATGGCAGAGTTCGCCCCCTACGTGTGGTTCGCGCTCGGACTCTCGATCGTCTGCATCGCTCTGGTAAGGCTCCTGGCCTGGGGAAACACGGGAATGCCCTGGATAGAGCGAGTCCCGGGCCTGACCGCATTCACCACCGCGGTACGAGACTTGGAGCGTCACCCTCTGCGACTCATCGTTTCGATGACAATGAGCATCGGCTACTGGCTGACCGTCGGTCTGACCGCCTGGATTCTAGCCGGCGCCATCGACCTTCCGATCACAGTTACGACCGCCACTCTGGTGATAATGGGGACCATATTCTTCGCGACCGCCGTCCCTGCCGCGCCCGCCGCCATCGGAACGTTCGAGTTCGCCGTCGTTTACGTGCTGGAGTTCTTCGGTGTAAACCGAGAGTCTGGCTTTGGATTCGCGGTGATAACCCACGTGGTCTTTTTCCTGCCCCCGACGCTGATGGCCGCCATCTTTCTCCCCAGAGAGGGGCTGGGATCCTTCAGCCGGCTCAGGTCTCTCATGGCGGCGCGCGCGCATGGAACATCGGACGCGGCATGATCTCGCCTCGTCCCGGCAGATGCGGTGCTCTCACGATGGCGCTCGGCTTCATCATCCTGCTGTCTCAGGCGTGCGACGACCCCGCTCCAACGCCGACCACAACCCCGCCTCCTCCGACTGTCAGCCCACTGCCAACACAGATTCCCCCGTCGCCGACCCCACATCCTTCATCGCCCTCGCCAGTTCCGACTCGGATTCCCCCGTTGCCGACTCCAACCGAAATCGCACTCATTCCGGCTGCAACTCCGGTCCCAGCGACATCTACTCCCAGACCGACGCCCGACCAGCGAACCCGCGGCGGCACGCTGAATCTATCCACCAAAGAGGGAATACCGCACCAGGACGTGCATCTCGACGTCTCGCCCGCTCTTGCAATCTGGGGACCGGGAATCGCGTACTCGCGGCTGCTCAGGCTCAAGTCCGGCCCGGACGTCCAGCTTCCCAGCATGGAATTGGAGTGCGACCTGTGCGCAAGCTGGACGATGGAGACGCCGACGTCCTTCGTCTTCGACCTTCGCCCAGACGCCCAATGGCACGACATCGACCCTGTAAACGTCCGTCCGGTCGAAGCGCAGGATCTGGTATTTAGCTTCATCCGCCAGGGAAATCCGGACTTCCCCAACGCGCCGCTGCTGCACAACGTTGATAGCGTGCGGGCACTGGATCCTCAGAAGCTGCGAGTCATCTTCCGATCTCCCGATGCCGACGCCCTCATACCGCTCGCTGAAGGGCACACGAAGATAGTCGCTCGGGAAGCCGTCGAGTTGACCGGAGACCTGCGTGACGGCCCGACAATCGGCTCCGGCCCATGGATTCTGGATCAGACCTCAGATGGCTCGCACACGTTCTCGCGAAACCCCGGATACTATGAGCCGGGTCTTCCCCTTGTAAACCGTGTAAACGTCATGGTTCTGCCCGACGACCCGACTCGCCTGGCCGCGTTCCAGACCGGGCTGACCGACGTCATTCAAATGACTCCGAAGGCGTGGAGCGAACACTTAGTCCGTACTCCAGACGCTCAGCATCTCGCCATCAGACAGCCCGGAACCGGCGTCGAAGTGGCGTTCAAGACCACGGTCCCACCGTTCGATGACGTTCTCATTCGGCGCGCGGCGATGCTGGCCTTCGATCCGTTGAAGGCGATCAAGGAGCACTGGGGCGGATTCGCGTTCATCGGCCCGGGATTCCCGGTAGAGTCTTCAGACTGGCTCCTAACGGATGCCGATCTCGCGGGGCGATTCGGCCGTCCCGACGACGCGCGCAAACTTCTCGAAGACGCGGGAGTTGATGCCGCGATTCCGGTCACCATTACCGTCGGCGACTTCGGAGAGGCATATCTTAGTCACGTCCACGCGATCTCCACCGAGTTGATGTCCGTCGGGTTCGCGACGGAGGTCGAGATCGTCAACCGCCGCGACTTCGGCGAGAGAGTATGGCTAGGCGGCGACTACCAGCTAATGGTTGGCCCACCGGCTCCCGTGACAGTGCCGAACGGATACTTGCTGCCCGTCCTGCACAGTAAAGGAAGATGGAACACGACGGGACACAGCGACCGTGAGCTGGACGAGCTATTGGAGTCCCAGGCGGTGGAGATGAGTCCAGATCGCCGCGCCGAACTCGTTCGCAAGATTCAGCGACGAGCCCTAGACAATGCCTACCGGTTCATGCCTGCGGCCATGATCGCCATCTGGACCTGGAACCCGAGGGTTAGGGACTTCCATCCCAACTTCGAGACGTTCGAGTATCACCACTGGGCCAAGGTCTGGCTGGATCGCTAGCGTTCCGCCATGTCGATGCCGTCGTCGAGCGCGGACCAGGCGAGCAGGGCGCACTTGACTCGGACGGGGAACTCGCGCACCTTGACCAAGACGCTCAGATCGCCCAGCTTTGATAGCTGATCGGCTGTGGGATCCGGCCCCTGCATCATGTCGTGGAACCGGTTGGAGAGATCTCGCACCTCCGACAGGGTCAGCCCCTTGACGGCTTCCGACAGCATCGACCCAGTCGCTTGGTTGATCGAGCATCCCTCCCCCTGGAAACCGACCTTGGCGATGCGGCCTTCTCGGTCGAGTCCGAATTGAAGGTGAATCTCGTCTCCACAGAACGGGTTGACGCCGTCAGCCGTGAAATCAACGATGTCCGGCCTGCTTCGGTTTCTCGGATTGCGACGGTGATCCAGGATCACGTCGTCGCGGTAGATCTCGTCGAGATTACCGAGCGCCATCCGAAAAGTACCTGAGCGCCCGCTTGACCGAGTCCACCAGCTTGTCGATCTCTTCTCGCGTGTTGTAGATGTAGTGGCTTGCGCGGGCTGTGGCGACCACTCCCAGTTGGCGCATGAGCGGCATGGTGCAGTGGTGTCCGGTGCGCACGGCGATTCCATCGCGGTCGAGGAATGTTCCCAAGTCATGTGGGTGCGCGAGCTCGGAGTGGAACGAGATGATACCTCCGCGCTGTTGAGGATCGCGCGGACCGAATATGTCGATGTCTTCCTCCAGCTCCTTGAAAGCCTCCAGCGCGTACGCGCTCAGCTCGACCTCGTGTGCGCGGACGTTCTCCATACCGATCTCGTTGAGGTAGTCTATCGCCGCGCCGAAGCCGATGGCGTCCGCGATGTTGGGCGTGCCGGCCTCGAACTTCATGGGCAGGTCGTTCCAAGTCGCGCGGTCGTACCAGACCTCCAGCACCATCTCACCGCCCCGCATGAACGGCTCCATACTTTCGAGCACCTCTCGCCGGCCATACAGAGCACCGATACCTGTTGGTCCCAGCATCTTGTGGCCACTCAGCGTCAGAAAGTCGCAGTCCAGGTCCTTGACGTCGACCGGAAGATGCGGCGCGCTCTGAGTCGCGTCGATCAGGACCGTCGCCCCCACCTCGCGGGCCTTCGCCGCAAGCTCTTTCACCGGGTTGATGATCCCTATGCCGTTCGACATGTGCACTACGGCCAGCAGCCTGGTTCTCGGTGTGATGAACTCGTCCACTCTGGACATGTCGAGCGTCTGGTCGTCGTCGGACATGGACATCACGCGCAGCTTCGCACCTTTGTCGCTGGCGACCTTTTGCCACGGCACCAGGTTAGAGTGGTGCTCGTAGGGGGTGACGACGATCTCATCGCCCTCGCGGATGTTGTCCTGCGCCCAAGAGTAGGCGACGAGGTTGAGAGACTCCGACGCGTTCCGCGTCCAGATAATCTCTTCCGGGTGCTCCGCCCCGATGAAGCGCGCGACCTTGGCCCGCGCCGCCTCATACCGGTCGGTCGCTTCCTGGCTCAGAGCGTGGACGCCGCGATGGACGTTGGAGTTGTAGCCTTCGTAGTAGTCCACCAACGCCTGTATGACCTGGCGCGGCTTCTGAGTCGTGGCGGCATTGTCCAGGTAAACCAGGGGTTTGCCGTAGACTTTCCGGGACAGGATTGGGAAGTCCTCCCGGATTCTGTTCACGTCGTACATGTGCCGGTTTGCCTCGTGTGGGCTTGAACTCTGGTCTTCAGACATCCAGCTCTATGTCGTCGCCATCGACTCGGATCGGGAAGGTGTCGATAGGGACGACGGCGGGCAGCGCGGTCACGTCGCCCGTCCTGACGTCGAATCGCGCGCCATGGCGAGCGCATTCGATCTCGTGACCTTCGAGGAAGCCCTGTTCGAGCGATGCCTCGTCGTGCGTACAGACATCGTCGATGGCGTAGAAGGCGCCGTCTACGTTGCACACCGCGATGGCGCGGTCGTTTACCTCGTACACCTTGGAAGTTCCCTCGGAAACCTCGGAAACCTTGCCTACCTTCACATAAGCCATTGCGCTACTCCTGATCTCTAGTTTCGGCTGTTCCTCAGCACGACAGGCTGAACCTGTCCCGCCAGCATTACGTAGCTTCTACGGACCAAATCATCGATTGTCCGGGAGTTGAGTATCTGGTGAACCGCGAGCTCGACTTCCTGCCATACTTCTCGCTGGGCGCACGATGGAACGTGCACGCACGCCATGAGGTCGTCTAGGCAGGCGACCAGATTGTCTGGAGGCCCCAGGCACTCCATTACCATACTGAGCTTGATCTCCGAGGGGTCGACCGCGAGCGTGTGACCGCCCTGCGGCCCACGCTGGGACCTGATCATTCCGGCTTTGCCAAGCGCGTGCAGCACCTGCGCGAGATACGGCGCTGGGATCATCGTCCTGCCAGCGATCTCCCGCGCCCGCACGGGAGATTCTCGACGGTGCATCGCCAGGTCCACCAGCGCTCTCACTCCATAGTCCACTTTGATCGGAATGTGCATGTCTCAACTCCACCGGACCTGTTTATCGGTCTCGCCCCTCCGGCCTGCTATCTATTCCGTCGAAACCGCGTTGTTATCGTCGTCGAGCGCCGACGCGAGCGTGTGGAGCGGCAGCGTCGCGCACTTGATGCGTGTCGGGTAATTGGAGACGCCTTTGAGTACCTCCAGATCGCCAAGCAGGTCGTAATCGAAGTCTTCTTCGGTATCACTGGGGGCACCTCTGGTCAGGAGCCGTCTGAACTCCGTGACCACTCTTCGCGCGTCGTGTAAACTCCGGCCCTTGACCGCCTCGCTCATCATAGACGCCGCCGCCTTGGATATAGCGCATCCCGCCGCCGTGTACCCGATGTCTTCGATACTCTCGCCCTCACCCAGATCCACGAACAGCGAGATCTGGTCTCCGCAGAGCGGGTTGAACCCCTCGGCCTTCCGGTCGGCCTCTTCTATCTTCTTGAAGTTGCGCGGTCTGCGGTTGTGGTCCATCACAACCTCCGCGTACAGGTCTCGAAGGTCGTTCATCTATGCCGGTCCTTGGAATGTGAATTCGTACCTGGGTATCGCCTCCAGGAACGACTGCTCAAGGTAGTCGTGCAACTCAGGCACCCGCACGGTGTCGATGATCTCCGACGCGAACCCGAAGATCAGCATCCTGCTGGCCGTCTCCAGGTCGACGCCACGGCTGCGCATGTAGAAGATCGCGTCTTCGTCTATGTTGCCCGCCGTAGCCCCGTGACCGCACTTTACGTCGTCGGCCCAGATGTACAGAGCAGGCTTGGAGTCTATCTCAGCGTTAGGGGACAGCAGCAGATTCTTGTCGGATTGGAGCGCGTCCGTCTTCACCGCTCCCTCCCGCACGAACACCGTCCCGCCGAATACGGCCCGGGAACGGCCTGAGAGGATTCCCTTGTAGTAGAGGTTGCTCTTCGAGTTCGGCTTGGCGTGGTCGATGTTGATGAAGTTGTCCACGTGCTGGCTGCCGGAGGTGATGTACAGGCCACTCAGGTCCGTCTCGCACCCGTCGCCGATTAGCACGTACAGGTCGTGCCGTCCAAGCCCGACGCCCTTGTAGAACGCTCTCGACGAGAACCGGCTGCCGTCCAACTGGTGAATCCTGGCGACTCCAACGTGGTACGAATTGTCGCTCTCGTCCATCAGCCGGTGGTGGTCGACCTGCGCGCCTTCCTCAACGACTATCTCCACTACGCCGTTGTTCAGGTAGGTATTGTCGCCGAGGCCGACGTAGGTCTCTATGATGGTGCACTCGGACTCCCGTCCAGCCACCACAAGCACTCGCGGGTGAGCGGCGAATCCTTCCTCGTCCGTCGATACGAACACCAGATGGATAGGTCGTTCGACCTGCGCACCCTGGGCCACGTAGACCAGCGCGCCGTCGGTGATGAACGCGGTATTGAGCGCGGCAAACCCGTCGTCCTCGACCGAGGCCAGAGTACCAAGGTGCCGCCGCGCAACCGTGCCATCCGACTCCATCACGCTGGGCAGGCTGGCGACGGTGACGCCTTCACTCTCGTCGAAGCTGGACAGGGTAGGGGAGTGGCGCCCGTTGACGAAGACCAGCGTGATCCAGTCGTCGGCCCAGGGAACGGCGCTCTGAACGGACTCAGCAGGGGGCGCAGGGATCGATCTGGGTGCGGACAGGTCCGCCCTGGCTATGGGCGCGACATTGGTGTACTTCCACGTCTCGTTGCCTCTCCGAGCGGTCGGAAAGCCGAGCCGCGTGAAGTTGTCGAAGCCTTTTTGGCGGAGGTCTCTCAGCCATCCGGGCCCCGCAGCCGGAAGACTGACGTACTGCTCAGAGTAGCGGGCACTAACCACTGACCGCCGCCTCCTTGATTATCCAGTCGTATCCCTTCTCTTCCAGTTCCAGCGCTAGGTCCTTGCCGCCGGAGCGCACGATGCGGCCGTCGACCAGGACGTTCACGAAGTCGGGAGTGATGTAGTTCAAGATACGTTGGTAGTGGGTGACCAGGACGATCGCCTTGTCCGGCCCTCGGAACTCGTTCACTCCGTCCGCCACGATTCGCAGCGCGTCGATGTCCAAACCGGAGTCCGTCTCGTCCAGCAACGCAAGCCGGGGGTCGAGGAGCACGAGCTGAAGGATCTCGTTGCGCTTCTTCTCGCCGCCCGAGTATCCCTCGTTGACCGAGCGCCTGACCAGGTCGTCGTCGATGCGGACAAGCTCACGCTTTGAGTCTAGCAGCCGGTCGAACTGCCGAACCGATAGCGCAGACTCCCCTCGGTGCTTCCGAAGCGCGTCCACTGCTGCCTTGAGGAACTGCCATGTCCTGACGCCCGGAAGCTCGACCGGATACTGCATCGCCAGGAATATGCCTTCCCGCGCGCGGTTTTCGGGGAGCCAGCCGAGGATATCCTGGCCGTCGTACAGTATCTCCCCTGATGTAATGGTGTACTCTGGGCGTCCGACCACCACGTTGGCGAGCGTGCTCTTGCCCGAGCCGTTCGGCCCCATGATGGCGTGCACCTCGCCTTCGTTGACCGTCAGGCTGATCCCCTTGAGGATTTCGGTGTCTTCTATCGAAACGTGCAGATCGCGTATTTCAAGCATCGCTATTGTCTATGTCACTCCTGGTCCAATTCTGCATTCCCAACTAGCCAACCGCCCCTTCCAGGCTCACGCGCAGAAGCTGGCTGGCTTCCGCGGCGAACTCGAATGGGAGCTCCTTGAAGATGCCTCGGCAGAAGCCGTTGATAATCATGTAGTTGGCCTCTTCTTGGTCGATGCCCCGCTGCTGGAGGTAGAAAAGCTGATCGTCGTTGACCTTCGAGGTAGTGGCCTCGTGACCCATCTGGGCAGTGGGGTTTCTGACCTCGATATAGGGGACGGTGTGCGCGCCGCACTCGCTGCCGATCAGCAGGCTGTCGCATTGGGTGAAGTTTCGCGCGCCCGACGCCGACGGCATGATCCGCACCATGCCGCGATAGGTGTTCTGCGCGTGTCCGGCGCTGATCCCCTTGGCGACTATCGTGCTCTTTGTGTTCTTGCCCATGTGGATCATCTTGGTGCCGGTGTCCGCCTGCTGGTAGTTGTTGACCAGCGCGACGGAGTAGAACTCGCCGACGGAGTTGTCTCCCTGGAGGATTACGCTGGGGTACTTCCAGGTGATCGCCGAACCGGTCTCCACCTGCGTCCAGCTTATCTTGGAGTCCTTGCCGCGGCAGGCGCCGCGTTTCGTGACGAAGTTGTACACCCCTCCGTTCCCCTCCTTGTCGCCCGGATACCAGTTCTGGAGAGTGGAGTACTTGATCTCCGCCCCGTCCAGCGCGACAAGCTCGACCACGGCGGCGTGAAGCTGGTTCGTCTTGCGAATCGGGGCCGTGCAGCCTTCGAGGTAGCTTACGTAGCTGCCCTCCTCGGCGATGATCAGAGTCCGCTCGAACTGCCCGGTGTCCAGTGCGTTGATGCGGAAGTAGGTCATAAGCTCGATCGGGCACCGGACTCCCTTCGGGACGTAGCAGAAAGACCCGTCACTGAAGACGGCCGAGTTGAGCGTGGCATAGAAATTGTCGGAGAAGGGGACGACCGAGCCGATGTACTTCTGAACTAGGTCCGGATGCTTCTGAACCGCCTCTGAGATCGGGCAGAATATCACCCCCGCGTCTTCGAGCATCTGCTGGTAGGTCGTCGCTACGGATACGCTGTCGAGCACTGCGTCGATGGCGACGCCGCTCAGCCGCTTCTGCTCTTCCAGGGGTATCCCCAGCTTGTCGAACGCGCTGAGGATCTCCGGGTCCACGTCTTCCAGGTTCTTCGGGCCGTCCTCCTGCGACTTGGGCGCCGCGTAGTAGATGATGTCCTGGAAGTCGATCTCCGGGTGCGTGACGTTGGCCCAGGTCGGCTCCTCGAGTCCGAGGCGTTCCCAGTGCCTGAACGCCTTCAGGCGCCAGTCCAGCATCCACTCCGGTTCGTTCTTCTTGAGTGAAATGAACCTCACCGTGTCTTCTGACAGCCCCTTGGGGGCCGTTTCGGACTCGTAATCGAAATCGAAGCCCCACTTGTACTGGGACTCCTCGATACCGGTCTGCCTGGAAATGACTTTCTGTGTGGTCATGAGAAGCGCTGCTCCCTGCTTTGTTGATCTATATAGTCAAGAATAGCAGACTGCGGGCGCGCAAGTATAGAGAGTTGGTCGGCTTCGCAGGCGTCATGCGATTCTGTCTCTCGCTAGAGAGGTCAGGTCACTCAACCCCCGTCAGCGGGAAGAACACGAACCACGCCGGAAGTATGACCAGCCCCCAGAACCAGCCGACAGCTGTCGATACGATAGCCTTCCACCAATCGACGTCCTGGCCGTACTTGACCGCGAATGTGGACGCCACCAGTGGCCAGCCCAGACCCATGACCAGCGCGACGCTCCCGAGAATTGGAACGTCGAGCAGCAACCAGAGTGCGAGCGGCGCGTAGCAGACCCCGATGCAGCGCACGGTTGCGCGGAACCCAGCCTCCCCTTGGAAGAGCACTTTGGCCAAGAGCCATACGAGCAGTGCCCACAGGAACCAACCCGTGAACGTCGTCGAGATCGCGACAAAGAGGCTGTAGTTTCTATCGGCAGCGGCGTCAGTGCCTGATTGCGCGCTCCAAATGCCCAGCCCGAACCCCGCCGCCGCGATCAGCACCGACAGCAGCGCGTGGAACGTGGTCTCCCGCCGCTCCCTGAGCTCTTCGTATATGCTGCCGTCGAGCAGCGCGGCGCGGATGGTGAATCTGAACATAGTCACTCCAGCGTCTTCTGTAAGCCTCGCGATTATAGGTAGTGTTGACGTTCGTATGGGAATGCTGCTTGAGTGGTTGGGCGCTCGGATCCTTGGCGCAGTGGAACGACTGTAATCGTAGCTTCAACCAGCTTCGCGCAATCGTCGCATGATCTATGCCGTTGCGGCTACCTCGCGCTCGACGCCCGCTGCGTGCCATCGGCATGACTGCGGGTGCTCGGCGATGTACTTGTACGCAGTCGAAGCCGCGATCGCGCCCTGGGCCGCTGCGGTGATGGTCTGTTTGAGATTGCCGGACGCGTTGGTCAGGTCGCCCGCCGCGAAGATGCCATGCACGTTCGTGCTCATGTCCCTGTCAACGATCACCTCTTCCTCATCGTTGAGGGCGACTCCGAGCTGCCTGGGAAGCTCGGCTCGCGGGTCCGCGCCGATCTCGATGAATATCCCATCGACCGCCAACTCGCGCGAGCCGCTGTGCGGCCTGTCGATCACGATGCCTTCCACTCCGTCCGCGCCTTTCAACTCGACCACATTGGTTTCCAGAAGCTGGGTTACGTTGTTCGTCCGGTTCAGCTCATCGACGACGACCCGGTCCGGCCGGAAGAAGTCGGCGCCGCGATAGATCAGGTATACCTGGCGAGCGTACTTGGCGAGCAGGACCGCCCCCTCAACGGCCGCGTTGCCTCCGCCGACCACAGCGACTGTGTTGCCGCGGTGCAGCGGCGCATCGCACACCGAGCAGAACGAGACACCCCGGCCTATCCACTCTTCTTCGTGCTCCAGGCCGAGTTTCCGGCGCTCGCGGCCCACGGCCAGGATGACCGACTGGGCCTGATACACGACTTCGGATTCGGTTTCCACCTCGTAGCAGGCATCCACGCTCGCGATATTGGTTATCTTGTCGTTGACGATGGGTACATCGTACTTCTCGACCTGCGACCGAAAGTGCATCATGAGGTCGAAGCCGTCGATGTCCAAGTATCCGGGGTAGTTCTCGATTGAGCCGCCAATGGCGGTCTCGCCGCCGAAAGTCTCACCGATCACGATAGCCCTGGTCCGATAGCGGGCCGCATAGATCGCCGCGGCGAACCCGGCCGCTCCCTGTCCCGCGATGACGATGTCGTAATGATCTTCCAATGTGCGCAATTGACTCCCTCCTATCGGACTCACTCTCATTCTATCTTACAACTGATGGGAGAGAGCCTGCCCCTTACCCCGATACGGGGGCTAGGTCCTAATCTGGCGAATGCTGGAGGTGAATGTGACGCGCCCTCTAACCATACCGAGACGTGCTCAACTGGCTCCGAAACCCTGACAACCGATCGTCAAGGGGTGTAGAATCTGCAACGTTATCTGTGGAGGTTGACCGTTTGGAACAGCCCGACGCCCTTATCCTGACGGGAATCGGAATCGGCACTGCTTTCGGAGTGCTGGTCCTGCTGCTGGCGTCCGTATACGTAATCAGGCTGGTCACCTGGCTCGTCGGAAAGTGGACCGGCCGGGACGATGAGCCCATCGAAGACCCGCCTGACCCCGAGATGCGGAACCGCGCGGCAGCTGCGTCCGTGGCGGTGACCGCGCTCATTCACTCACGCCCGCAACTCGGTCTTCCTGACGAAACGCGAGAGGAGTCCGAGCGCCTTTGAACGAGCTACTGGACTTCCTCCAGTCCACCGGATTCCGCGCAATAGGTCCCGGACAGGGCCTGATGATCGCGCTGGGGTTGGGCTTCGTCTACCTGGCCGTGGCGCGGGACATGGAGCCGTACGAGCTTCTGCCCATTGGCCTCGGAGTCATCATCGCCAACCTGCCCCTGACCGGCCTGCTCGTATCGCCGCTGGAGGGGACCGGCTTCCAGGAGTCCGGCTTCTTCGGCGTGATCTTCCACTATGGGCTTTCCTTCTGGAACATCCTTCCGCCGATCATCTTCCTGGGGCTCGGCGCGCTGACCGACTTCGGGCCGCTCATATCGAATCCCAAGACCCTATTGCTGGGGGCGGCCGCGCAGGTCGGCATCTTCGTCGCGTTCTGGGGCGCTCTGGCCACCGGGGCGTTCGAGCTTTCCGAGGCGGCGTCCATCGGCATAATCGGCGGAGCCGACGGCCCAACGGCGATCTTCCTCACCGCCCGGCTCGCCCCGGAGATACTCGGCATCACCGCCGTCATCGCGTACTCATACATGGCGGCTGTGGCCTTCATCCAGCCGCCTCTGATGAAGCTCCTGACTACGAAGAAGGAGCGCTCCATCG
>JAKZVY010000173.1:0-5039 GCA_047515825.1 Dehalococcoidia bacterium | reverse complement strand
ACGCCGAGGACTATCATGGAGATGCCGCCGATACGTCTCCAGCTCGTCCGTCGGGACCTGGATTGCGATGCTGTACTGCGAGCCTGTCGCACTCTTCACCTGCCGCTGTCGCGCGTAGCGTGAGGATAGCCTCCTCAGTATAGCATTGGGCGGCTATCGGCCCTTGTACTCGGTCACAAAAAGAACAGCCTGCCGATGGGGGCTGTTCCCGGTGATTCTATTCCTAGCAGGCTTATCTGTACCTTGGGGAGTTCATGGCGCCGTTGGCGATGGGTTCGTTGAGGTACACGTCGCCGTTGCGGATCTTTATGTTGAAGCCGCAGTCCGGGTTGCTGCACACCCATGCCTTGTAATGGATCGGGGCACCTTGGCTGCCAAAATCGGACAGGGGCAACAGGTTGCCTTCCGGACAACTAACACAGTTTGGGAAGTCTCGTCCTTCCACTGATTCCTCCTAGCTATTGCAACCTCTACCCTGCTCTCAGGGCGGCACAAGTATAGCATCGCGTTATTCGATTCACAACATCATTGGCAGGCGCCGAGTTGTGCGGCGTGCAAGGGAGTATAGATCGGACCGCCGGGCTGGGGTGTGCTTCGCATGAGGGCTATCGAGTCCACGCGGGTCGGAAGCGGTGAGCGGACGGCCTCGTCCAGAACCGCGATCACGCGCTTGCGCTGGCTGGATGATAGGCGGTTGCGGACCCGCGCGATCGTCATGTGAGGGCTGAGCCGTTCTCTGCTCCGGCCGAAGCCCGCCGCGTCCAGCGCACTTTGAACCCTGATCTGAAGCGTCGAGAGCTTGTCCAGCTCACCTTCCACTCCCGCCCACAGTGTGCGTGGTGCGGCAACGTTTGGGAACACTCCGACCCCCGCCAGCGTCAGATCGAACGGTTCGGATTTGGCGGCGGCGGTCTCCATCGCGGATATGATGCTTGGAACATCGTCGCTGTCCACGTCGCCGAGGAATCTGAGCGTCAGGTGCAGGCGCTCGGCACGGACAATCCGCACGCCGCGCACTTCCAGCGCGTCGATCGACGCGATCAGCTTGCCCATCTCCGCCTTGACCGCATCGGGGAGGTTCACCGCGACGAATACTCTGACTCGGCTGACCGTCATAGCTGCCTGACCTGTGGGGGCTGCCATGAAGCGGACGGACGAAAGTGTGACATGATCTGGGGGTTCGCGTGCTAGAGCTTGAGGAGGCGGGAGAGGCGTTTCCGGCCCCTGCACGGACCGACGACCGCCATGTTCAGACGGTCGGTTACCATGTGCCTGGCCGCGACGCGCCTGAGGTCTGAACGGGTCAGGGCGTTGATCTTCTCGACCACGTCATCCACGTCGAGAATCGTCCGGCGCAGCATCTCCTGGCTCCCCATCCACGCCGACACCGCGCGGGTGTCTTCCATCCTAAGCATCAGCCGTCCCGCCACAAGCTGCTTGGCTCTCGCTATCTCTTCCTCGGAGACGGAGTCCCGCACGTCGGCCACTTGCTCAAGGATTGCCGGGACCGCCTCATAGGTGCTCGAAGCATCAACTCCGGCGGTTATGACGAATGCGCCGGTGTCCTTGAATTGTGAGACGCCGCTCTGAACGTCATAGACCAGCCCGCGCTTCTCCCTGAGCTCGGCGAATAGCCTGCTGCTCATTCCCTCCCCCAGAATCACGCTCAGCAGGTCGAGCGAGTGCGCGTCGGGGTCGTCCAGTCCGAGACCTGGGAGCGCGATCGACAGATGAAGCTGCTCTGTGCTGCGGTACTCCAGTCTGAGTTGAGATTCTCCCTGCACGTGTGTCACCGGGGTGGGGTCGTCACATGTCGCGGCGCCGGTCCAGTCGCGTGAAAGCTCCCAGCATTGGGAGACGACCTCCGAGTGCGGTACGTTACCTGCGACGCTGACCACCATGTTCGACGGGGCGTAGTGCCGGTCCATGTGCTCCAGAAGAGCCTCGCGCGTGATGTTGTCTATCGACTCCGTTGTCCCGCCTATGTCGCGGCCCAGCGGGTGACCAGGCCAGAGCATCTCGTCGATCAGCGAGTCCACGCGGGATGTCGGGTAGTCGAGGATCATCGCCAGCTCTTCGTGGATGATGTGACGCTCGTTCTCGATGTCGTCCGGCCGGTACAGCGAGTTTCGGAGCATGTCGAAGAGCAGGTCCAGGCTGTCGCCAAAGTGGGGCTGGGCGACTTTGCACCAGAAGACGGTAACCTCGTGCTCTGTACCCGCGTTCAGAACCCCGCCGACGCCTTCGATCTGGGAGCTTATCTGCACGGGATCGGGCCGAGCCTCGGTGCCCTTGAACACCATGTGCTCGACGAAGTGGGACGTCCCCGCCTTTTCGTCTGACTCGTAACGGGAGCCGACTCCGACGAAAAGTGAAATCGAGACCGACCGCGTGTGTGGCATGTCGCACGACACCACTCGCAGGCCGTTGTCGAGGGTGGTCTTCTCATAAACTTGCGTGGAATCCGCAGTCGAGGTCATTTGGGAGATTCTAGTCCCAGCATCTGGGGTAGTCAAAGCGCAGAGAGGGTCACGATTCGGTCTTGTCGTTCTCGTCAGCCAAAGCCCCTGCCGGCATTATCTTTACGCCTGCTCTGTCTTCCTGCACGATAGCTACCGCGCCCGAGGCCATTCTGCCGTAGCCTCTATTCTGACCGTCGATGTAGCGCTGCTGCGCAATGTTGGACATCTCCATTGGCACCCGCAGCTCACGACCAAGCTGCGTGGCAAGTCCCACGTCCTTCGCGGCAAGGTCTAGCTGGAATCCAGGCTCGAATTTGCGTTGGAAGATCCCGTTGGGGAAGCCGTGCATGGAGGTGGTGTTGCCCGAGCTCCGAGATACCGCTTCGTACAGCGTCTGTGCGTCCACGCCCCACTTGATTCCCATAGTGAACGCCTCGGAAAGCAGCACGCCGACACTAAGCCCGATAAGGTTGTTGACGATCTTGGAGACCGCGCCCGACCCCAGCCCTCCGCAGTACATCACCTTGTCGCCGATCAGGTCGAGCACCGGCTTGTGCAGATCGTAGGTGGCCCTGTCGCCGCCCACCATGATGCACAGCGTACCTGCTTCGGCACCCGGAGTCCCTCCCGATACTGGGGCGTCCAGGACTTGGATCCCCCTCGATTCGGCCCGCGCCGCGATTCGCTGGATGGTGGCCGGGTCGGTTGTGCTGAGGTCGAAGTAGGCCGATCCGGGGCGAGCGCCGCTCAGGACTCCACCCTCGCCGGACGACACCTCTTCAACGACTTGCGGTGTCGGCAGCGAGGTGAAAATCACGTCGCTGTCCTCAGCGGCCTCGCGGGGACTGCCGGCCGACGTCGCGCCGAGGGAGATCAGCTCGTCCGCCGCGTCCGGGGTTCGGTCGTACACCTTCATCGTATGTCCGCCGTTCAGAACGTTGCGGGCCATGTGGCGGCCCATAAACCCCACTCCAACGAATCCGATATTCATGCTAACATTCCTCCTGTGAGACCTTCCTATAGGTAGATGGGGGCTTGTCTCCGGTGTCTCTCAATGCAGGGCAGGGTATCAAGAAAGCGGTAAGATGTGCAGATGAAACTGCCCCATCCGTCGTTGGCGTAGAGTTAAGAGAAGCCCCGCTTGTAATACTCCCCTGGATCGAATGAATCCACCCCGCACGCCTGCGCATCCAAATACTAAGAGCCGATATAACGGCTGTTCGCGCAAACCAATCTGACAGACACCCCCGTAATGCTCCCCCAAATCTACGTAAAGGCAGGATTTCCCATGTTCACTTTCTCACGTCGTGTTGTGTGGCTCTCAACGATGCTCCTCGTCGCCTCGCTTGCGCTGGTAGTCACAGCGTGCTCGTCCGGCGAGGAAGAGCCAGTGGAGCCGGTCGTCGTCAGCGTTCCGCCCACTTCTACGCCTGTGCCTCCCCCGCCTACATCTACGCCCGTGTCTCCCCCAACCGCATCGCCGGCGACCCCTACCCAGGCCCCGCCCACACCTGCGCCTGAGCCTACGAAGGTGGCCGTCCTTGAAGATCCGATGGCGCCTGAGATCGACGACACGGGACAGGAGTGGATCAACAGCGATCCGTTCCTGCTCGCCGATATGCAGGCTGAGGGGAAGGTCGTACTCGTCGACTTCTGGACATACACCTGCATCAACTGCATACGCACACTGCCATACGTCAAGACCTGGCATGACAAATACGCGGACCACGGCCTGGTCATCCTTGGAGTCCACACGCCTGAGTTCGAGTTCGAGAAGGTCTATGAGAACGTCGTCGCGGCGACTGAGAAGTTCGAGCTGGAGTACCCCGTAGTTCAGGACAACGAGTTCAACACTTGGAACGCGTTCAGTAACCGCTACTGGCCTGCCAAGTATCTGATTGACCATGAAGGCCGTATCAGGTACAGCCACTTCGGCGAGGGAGCCTACGACGAGACTGAGATGAAGATTCGGGAGGTCCTGACCGAAGCGGGATACGATGTTTCGAGCATCGCCGCCGACACGGACCCCGGCCCGGCGATATCAGAGTCCGCGCAAGCCCAGGCCGCCCAGGGCGAGGGTCAGACCAGGGAGCTGTACGCCGGATACGAGCGCAACTACCAGGCCCTTATGTCGCAGCAGGTGCCGCCCTACGTGCTGCACCAGGAGTACTACGAGGCCCCCGACGCTGAAATCCTCTACGAGGACCCAGGGGAGCACATGAACCACTTTCTGTACCTCAACGGCCTCTGGCTGAACACCGCCGAGAGCCTGGTTCACGCGCGTTCGACGGAAGATTTCGAGGATTACGTCGCGCTCAAGTTCTTTGGCACCAGCGTGAACGTCGTGATGTCGCCTGAGTCCGAAATGGCGTACGACGTGCGGGTCGTCCTCGACGATTCCCCCGTGCCTCAAGACCGTGCTGGCAAAGACATCATGTACGACTCCGACGGCAACAGCTACGTCGCCGTCGATAAGTCGCGTATGTACTACCTGCTCGACCAGTCTGAGTTCGATGGCGGCGAGCTGCGGCTGGCGTCCAACTCCGACGAATTCGCCTTGTTCGCGTTCACCTTCGG